>JAEWHQ010000013.1 GCA_023387715.1 Pseudomonadota bacterium
GTGACTTCCAGCGTTGTGCTCTTGGTGATGGAGGCTTCACCCGGCTCCAGATAGACCTGCACATTGAAGCGTTCGGAGAACTGCTTCAGACGGGCGCAGAAAGCATCAAGCGGATAGTCATCACCGGTAAAGTGGATGCCGCCGCCAAGGCTGACCCATTCTGCACGCTCTAAAAGGGAACCAAATTTTTCTTCTGTCTGGCTCAAAACTTCGTCAAACAGCGCAAAATTATTGTTCTCGCAATTGTTGTGGATCATGAAACCGCTGATACGGTCCATGACCTTTTCAACCTTTGCCACATCCCATTCGCCAAGGCGGCTGAACGGGCGTGCCGGATCCGCCAGATCAAAGCTTGATGTGCTGACCTGCGGATTGAGGCGTAAACCACGGGTGATGGAGGAGGCTTTGTCGGCAAAGCGTTCCAGCTGGCTGATCGAGTTGAAAATGATCTTGTCGGCGTTTTCGATCACTTCATCAATTTCGTAATCAGCATAAGCCACGCTATAGGCATGGGTTTCGCCGCCGAATTTCTCACGACCAAGCTTCACTTCATTCAATGATGAGGAGGTGGTGCCGTCCATATACTGGTTCATCAGATCGAACACAGACCATGTGGCAAAGCATTTAAGCGCCAGCAGGGCCTTGGCACCGGACTTTTCGCGCACATAGGCAATCTTTTCCATGTTGCGCAAAAGCTTCGACTTATCGATCAGGTAATAAGGGGTCTGGATCATGAGCATTCCATCGGGAAAGAAATGTTAATTGCTGCACTTAGTCTGAAGCTTATAGGAAGCTTGTGACGTAATTACAAATGTGCAGCCGCTTAATTTGCTTAACGCAATATATATAATGCCCAAGAACCGCAATACTAACCTTTGCAGGGCAGTAATGCGATTTTGACTTATACAAAAATATTAAGCGCTGCGTTACGTTCTATATAAGCAGTTTTTTCAAATTTCCCAATGTTAATTTTCCAAGAGATATCTTGACAAAGTTTCATGTCGGGACTAGTGGCAATTCACATTGCTCTCACTGCTTTTGGCAGTCCGCGACTATTTATTGATATCATTCGCGACAGGGCTTTTATGCCGGCAAAGCTGGTTTAAAGGACATATTATGCAAACTCAAGAACAGGCTGGAAGCTGGGGTCAGCTTTTTTCCGGCTCCAATGCAATTCGTACACTCACATTGGTTGGTGGTGTGGCACTGCATGCCATTAACGTATTTATCTCAACGACAATTTTGCCAACGGTCATTCAGGACATTGGCGGCATTGATTTTTATGCGTGGAACACAACACTTTTTGTAGCTGCATCCATTTTAGGCTCTATGATGGCACCGCGCTTGCTGGGGCAGGTGGGGCCGCGCTACGCTTATCTAGTGGCAGCTGTCATTTTTGCTATTGGCACTACGCTTTGCGCAGTCGCGCCTTCCATGCCGGTCATGTTGTGTGGTCGTAGTGTGCAGGGTTTTGGCGGTGGTTTTTTGCTCGCGCTGTCGTTCTCAATGGTGCGGCTGGTGTTTGAGCCAAGGCTCTGGACATTCGCTATTGCGCTTATTTCCGGCATGTGGGGCGTTGCTTCTCTGGTGGGGCCTGCCATCGGTGGTGTGTTTGCGCAATATGGCCATTGGCGTATGGCATTCGGTTCAATCATTCCGGTCATTGTGCTATTTGGTCTGCTCGCTTTGTTTATCATGCCGAAAGAAGCAGGCAAAGGCGATAAAACCGGTGGTTTGCCTTGGTCGCAATTGATCCTGTTGACTGCTGCGGTTTTGCTGGTGTCATGGGCAAGTCTCTCGCCGTCATTTTTCTATAATGCGCTGGGCATTCTGGCGGCAATCGTGTTGTTGGCGGTGACATATGCGATTGAGCGTAAATCGCCCAATCATGTGCTGCCACGCGATGCTTTCAATATGAAAAAACTGGCGCCGCTTTATATAACGATGACGCTGCTCAGCTTGATGGTGACATGTAGTGAAGTGTTCATTCCGCTGTTTTTCCAGACGCTTCATGCGCAAAAACCTTTGATTGCCGGTTATTTGGCGGCTTTGATGGGGTTTGGCTGGACATTAGGCTCGCTTACGACATCAAGCCTTTCAACAAGGACAACCAACCGCGTGATTGTGACGGCTCCGTTCATTGGCCTGACCGGTTTGATCGTGCTGGCATTGCTGGTGCCGGGCGGCAGTCAGGGCAGCTGGCTTGATCTCGCCCCCATGTGCCTCAGCCTCTTTATGGTTGGTTATAGTGTTGGTCTGACATGGCCGCATCTGCTTGCCAATGTTTTGCAGATAACACCACAAAACGAGCAGGGCATTGCCTCAGCTTCGCTTACAACCGTTCAGCTGGTCACCACTGCTTTTGGTGCAGCCTTGGCCGGAACCATTGCCAATCTGGCAGGTCTCAGCAATCCGGGTGGTGCAGGCGGTATTGCCAATGCAGCACTTTGGCTGTTTATCTCACTGATTACACTGCCGGTACTTGCCATTTTCATGACCCGCATTGTGGTGCGGTTGCGTAAAATACAAGCCCAGAAGCCAGTGGCAGAAGAACCTGTTAAACTGGCTGCTTAATGGGCTTCCAGACGCTGTATCGAATAGGTGCAGCGTCTGTCCCCTGAGAGGATATATTCCTCGCGTTCAACCTTCACATCGGTGCCCAGCAATTCACGGAAAATGCTGAGTTCAGCACGGCAAAAGCCCTGACAAGCAGTTGCGGCAGCACAAATCGGACAGTGATTCTCGATAAACAGAAGCTTGCCGTTTTTATCGATTTCCACTTCCGCCATATAACCTTCTGCGGTGCGCAGTTCCGCTAATTTCTCTACACGTTCGGTTAGATTTGTCGTTTGGTTCATCGCAGCATGATATGTCTCGCGGGTTTGGCTTTCACGCGCACCAATCAGTGTATCAAGTGCTTCTTGCCCTAATAAATCACGCACCGAGCTTAAAAGCTGGACGGTTAATTGGGCATGCGTATCGGGAAATCTGGCATGACCGTGCGGGGTTAAATCCCAGTATTGCGAGGGTCTGCCCACGCCGCGGCTTTGCGAATAGGAGGCAACTAGACCTTCTTCATTGAGCCTTACCAATTGCTGGCGCACTGCTTCGCCGGTGATGCCCAGTTTTTTGCCCAACACCGCAGCCGTATTAGCGCCGTGCATTTTCAGCAGCATCAAAATACGCTGCCCGGGTGAACGTGCTAAGATAGTTTCGGAATTTAGCAGGTCATTTCTTGACATCTTCAACGCAATCTATTTTAAAAAGACATTCCTTGTAAAATAAACGATTGATGTTAAGGGCGCAAGCCGGAAGGAAAAAGAATACGACAGTGAAGTGGTGACAGGCAGCTTTCATCCATTATCGGCATAAGCATAAAGGCTTGATGTCTGCGCTGATAAAGATTATTTCGGCATCAGACATTATCCCGGATTGGTAATGGCGCTGAAGTTCATCGATGGTTCGAACAAGCGCATCGAGATTGCCGGAGCGCAATAGCTCGCATGTTTTGGACACTGTCTGCGGACTTAAATTTAAGCTCTGTTTTCATCTTGCATGAAACAGTGCTTATTTTTTGAATATTTCGTCTGCCTGACGGGGTTCCCAAGCCCTCAGGTATCAATCTGGTAGCAAAGCAGAGACACATTCCATTATGAGCAATTTCAATCAGGAAACCGTCCTTGAAGTTCACCACTGGACAGACCGGTTGTTTTCTTTCCGCACCACGCGTGATCAGGGTTTCCGTTTTCAAAGCGGCCAGTTCATTATGATCGGCCTTGAGGTCGAGGGCAAACCACTGCTGCGCGCTTATTCTATCGCCAGTAGTATTTATGATGAGCAGATGGAGTTTTTCTCCATCAAAGTGCCAAATGGTCCGCTGACATCACGCTTGCAGCATTTGCAGGTGGGCGACAAGATTCTGGCCGGTAAAAAGCCGGTCGGCACATTGCTTTATGACAATCTTTTGCCGGGTGAAAACCTGTGGCTGTTGTCCACCGGCACCGGCCTTGCACCGTTTCTTTCGATCATCCGTGATCTGGAAGTTTACGAGCGCTACAATAAGGTCATTCTGGTGCATGGTGTGCGCGAAGTGGCAGAATTGGCATATAAAGATTTCATCACCCAAGAATTGCCGGTAGACGAGTTCTTAGGCGAAATGGTGCGTGAAAAACTGATTTACTACCCGACTGTCACTCGTGAAGCTTATGAAAATCAGGGTCGTATGACTGATCTGATCCGTTCAGGTAAATTGTTCACCGACATCAATATGCCGGCCTTTGATAAAGAAAAAGACCGTATGATGCTGTGCGGCAGCCCTGAAATGCTTGCGGAAATGCGCGAGATTTTGGAAGGTCAGGGTCTGGAAGAAGGCAGTCAAAGCTCTGCCGGTCACTTTGTGATCGAAAAGGCTTTCGTCGAGAAGTAAGCTTTTCGTCATTCTCAATGATCAAACACCCCTGTTTTACTCAAAACAGGGGTGTTTTTATTGGGCAATTATTTTTTGGAGTAAGGCACACCGCCGACAATCCAGTCTGATTTTTCCACCTCATCAAAAATGATGGTGATGCCTTCCGGTTTATTGTTCCAGACCCGCTCGAAACATTCAGTTATTTCTTGTGCGAGTTGTTGTTTTTTCTCGTCACTACGACCCGGAAACATGGAAATTCTGACCAGCGGCATAATGCACTCCTGCTTGGTATTGGTTGTTTTATGATGCAGATAAATATTATTCTAATGCTTTATTAGCATGACAAAATTTGAACGCGGTGTTGATTATCTTAATAGCTCTGATAACGGTTAGGTTCTGAACATTTATCAGTCCTTTGATGAACATTTTTTTATAATGGCATTGCTCACCTGTAAATCGCACTTAAGTGAGGTACAGTGCCGGAGGCTGTCTGCATGACAACATATATAATGCCCGCAAGTGGCACAGCACGCTGGCGCGCTGAATTCATCAGCGCCATGAAGCTGGGATGGCCGCTCATCCTTACCAACTTGTCACAAGCAGCTCTCACCGCCACAGACGTTATTCTGATCGGTCGTTTGGGGCCCGATACTTTGGCTTCGGCTGTGTTGTCCACCAGCTTTTACCACACCACCATGATTTTCTGCATGGGGTTGGTTACAGCTGTCATGCCGATGGTGGCGATAACTCTGGGTAAAAACAGACATTCTGTGCGCGAAGTTCGCCGCACTGTGCGTCAGGGTTTATGGACAGCCATCATGATCTCCGTTCCGTTTTGGATCATGTTGTGGAATGCGGAGCATATTTTTATAGCGCTCGGTCAGCGCCCTGATGTGGCAGCGCGCTCAATTGAGCTGATGCATACGCTGCAATGGGCACTGCTGCCTTATCTTGGCTATATCGTGCTGCGCTCGTTTTTGGCAGCATTGGAAAAACCGCTCTGGACATTGCTGATTGCAATGATGGCGATTGCCTTTAACGCGCTTGCGGCATGGAGCTTGATTTTCGGTCACTTTGGCTTGCCAGCCTTGGGATTGCGTGGGGCAGGGATTGCGACCACCATGTCCAGCTGGATGATGTTCTTCGGGCTGGCATTGGTGATTGTCACCCATAAGAAATTCCGTCGTTATGCTATGTTTGGCCGTTTCTGGCGCCCGGATTGGCCGCGTTTGCTGGAGCTTTGGCGTTTGGGTCTGCCGATGGGGCTGACCTTTGTGTTTGAATCCTCGATCTTCTATGCGGCTGTTTTGATGATGGGTAAAATTGGCCCGACATCGCTGGCGGCTCATGCGGTTGCGATGCAGATTGCCAGCTTGAGTTTTATGGTGCCGCTTGGTTTCGGGCAGGTGGCAACCGTACGTGTGGGGCGTGCCTATGGCGCGCGGGATGCCAAGGGGCTCTATTATGCCGGTTGGAGCGCTTATATGCTCGGCATCGGCTTTATGGCGCTGATGGCATTGCTAATGACGATTATGCCGAATTTCTTTATCGGTGCTTTCTTGAATCTGCATGATCCGGTAAATGTGGATGTGATACCGCTGGCGGCATCTTTCCTGATTTTGGCGGCGGTGTTCCAGATTTTTGACGGCGGACAGGTGGTTGCGGCCGGTATGTTGCGCGGGCTGCAAGACACACGCATCCCTATGTTTCTGGCATTGCTTGGCTATTGGGGCATTGGTTTGCCGCTGGGGGCAGCACTTGCTTTCTGGGCAGACTGGAAAGGCATGGGCGTTTGGGTCGGTCTGGCCGCAGGTCTGGCGATGGTCGCTGTCTTGATGACACGGCGTTGGATAAAGCGGCTGGAAGCAGAAACCCATCGTCTGAACCAGCTTGGCTGATAGAAAAAACAGGAGAGCGGGTGCAGTGAGCACCCGCTGTCATGATATTGTTAATTCACTGACTGGCAGGCAAACATTGGCCCGCCTTTATGGGACGGAAAACCGTAGCCATTGATCATCACCAGATCAATGTCGCTGGCGCTGGCTGCAACACCAGTTTCCAGCAACAGATTGCCTTGGGTTTGCATTGCTTGCAGCAGGCGCTCTTGTATCTGCTCTTTGGTAAAGCTTTGTGGTGTGATGTTTTTTTCACGCTGTGCAGCAGCAATGAGATCGGTCACAACCGGATCATTTTCGCGTTTGCCATTCACATATTGATACCAGCCAAGACCGGATTTTTGACCAAAGCGCCCAAGCTCACAAAGCTGATCGGCAATTTTAACATAACGTAATTGCGGGTCACGATTAAGCGCCTCGCGCTTGCGCTTTGCCCAGGCAATTTCCAGACCGGCCATATCGTAAACGGCAAAAAGCCCCATAGCAAAACCATAGTCTTCCAAGGCCGCATCAATCTCATGCGGGAGAGCGCCGTCTTCCAGCAAAAACTCTGCCTCGCGCCGATAGGCGGAGAAAATGCTGTTACCGATAAAACCTTCAGTGACACCGCTTAAAATCGGCAGTTTCTTGAGTTTGTTGGCGACAGCAAAGCCACTGGCAACAGCCTCAAGGCTTGAATGTGCGGTGTGAATGACTTCCACCAGCCGCATGATATGGGCTGGCGAAAAGAAATGCATGCCGATAACGCGCTGCGGATAAAGTGTGGCAGCGGCAATGTCATTCGGGTTCAAATAGCTGGTATTGGTGGCAAGTATGGCATCAGGGCGGACGATTTTATCGAGTGCCTGAAACAGTTTTACCTTGACGTTAAAATCATCAAACACCGCTTCAATGACAAGATCAGCTACGCCCAAACTTTCCAGATTTCCGGCAATGGTCAGCGCTTTTTTCTGAAGCTCAAAGCCTTCTGTATTTAAACGGCCGGATTGCAGGTTTTTCTCTAAAATATTTAAGATGCGCTGATGTCCGGCAAGCGCTGCTTCTTCTGTTTGTTCAACACCGATTACCTGATAACCGGCATTGAGTGCTGAGACGATGATGCCGGAGCCCATCAGCCCCATGCCAACAACACCTAAAATTTTAATATCTTTCGGGCTCACACCTTCCAGCATTGCTGGTTTTTTAGCTGCACGCTCAGCAAAGAAAACATAGCGCAGTGCTTTAGCTTCATCACTGTCACGTAATTGCAGGAATATTTGTCGCTCTTGGCCCAAGCCTTGGCTTAAATCGAGCTGCTGGCTGAGTTCTACCAGCTCAACTGCCTTTAATGGTGCATTTTGCCCACGGCTTTTACGCAAAATAGCGGCTTTAATATTGGCGAATTTTTGTGCATCATAGTGCGGTGTCACGCGCTTTGCTGCTGGTTTGCGGCTTGCATTTTTTGCGCACGCTATCAGCCTATCTTCATCAGCAAGTTCATCAATCAGTCCGGCTGCTAAGCTTTCAGCGCTTTTAAGTGTGCGGCCGGTGCCGATCATATCAAGTGCTAGGTCAGCCGCAATCAGGCGCGGCAGACGTTGTGTGCCGCCAGCACCGGGCACCAGTCCGAGCTTTACCTCCGGCATCCCAAAACTGCTTTTTCCACTGGCCACACGGCCATGACAGGCAATGGCAATTTCAGCGCCGCCGCCTAAAGCTGCCCCATTGACGGCAGCAATGATGGTTTTCTTAAAACTTGCCAGCCGCTCTGTCACTTGCGGCAGAGTTGGCTCGGTGACGGGCTGCCCAAATTCTTTAATATCGGCACCGGCAACAAATGTGCTGCCAGCGCCAGTTATCACCACACCCTGAATGGCGTCTGATGTTTCTATCCAATCCAGAGCTGCCATCAAACCCTGTCGTACCGAGGCGCTGATTGCGTTAACTGGCGGGTTGTTGATGGTAATCAGCATGACATGATCTTCAACAATCGCGCTGATCGTATCGGAAAATTGAGTGCTTGGATGGGAGCTCGTCATCAGGCAGCCTTTCCTCAATTTGGCTTACTCAGGAATAACTGCAGTTGCCTGAATTTCGATTTTCGCGCGGTCTTCAATGAGCGCCACCACCTGCATGGCGGCCATGGCCGGAAAGTTTTTGCCGATCACCTCACGATAGGCTTGGCCAATGCCTTTCATATTGTCGAGATATTCTTTCTTGTCGATAAAATACCATGTCATCGAGGTCAGATGTTCAGGCCCTGCACCGGCCACTGCCAATACATCGACGATATTTTGCAAAGTCTGGCGCACTTGACCGACAAAATCATCGGTTTCAAATTCGCATTGACCGTTCCAGCCGATTTGTCCGCCGACAAAAATGGTGCGTCCCTTGGCTTCGATGCCATTGGCATAGCCGATTGGTGCTGCCCAACCTTCAGGTTGCAAGATTTTTTTCATATCTACTCCGGATAAATTAAGAGCCTTCACGGCCAAGGATTGGTCGGCGCTCATGCGAGCAGGTTTAAGTTTTAAACTTTCATCAATTCGCGGGCGATGATGAGCTTTTGCACCTCGGTCGCCCCTTCATAAATGCGCAAAGCGCGTATTTCGCGATACAGACTTTCAACCACTTCGCCGCGTGCGACACCGCGCCCGCCAAACATCTGCACGGCGCGGTCAATCACCTGTTGCGCCATTTCAGAAGCCTGCATTTTTGCCATTGCCGCTTCACGGGTGGTGGGGAGTTTTTGCACATCGCGCCGCCATGCCGCGCGATAGGTGAGGAGGGCTGCCGCATCAATGTCGGTTACCATGTCGCCCAGCGCTGCTTGGGTGAGCTGTAAATCGATGAGTTTCGCGCCAAACATATTGCGGATTTTAGCGTGGTGAAGCGCTTCATCCAAGGCGCGGCGGGCAAAGCCCAATGAGGCAGCAGCAACGGACGCACGGAAAATATCGAGTGTGCGCATGGCAATTTTAAAGCCTTCACCGGCATTGCCCAGCAATCGGTTGGCCGGAATGCGGCAATTGTCAAAACGGATGGTTGCTAATGGATGCGGCGCGATCACATCAATGCGCTTGGTAACCGAAAAACCCGGATCAGTGGCATAGACGACGAAAGCTGAAATGCCTCTTGTGCCCGGTGCTTCGCCGGTTCTGGCAAAAAGCGTATAGACATCGGCAATGCCGCCATTGGAAATCCATGTTTTTTCGCCGTTGAGCACATAATAGTCGCCTTCGCGGGTGGCGGCGCATTCCATGGCTGCAACATCGGATCCAGCCTCTGCTTCCGAGAGAGCAAAGCCCGCAATCCATTCGCCGCTGGTGACTTTTGGCAAGACGTCCTGTTTCAGTTGATCCGAACCGGCAAGGCCGATAGCACCGGTGCCAAGCCCTTGCATGGCAAAGGCAAAATCTGCCAAGCCATCATGCCAGGCCAGTGTTTCGCGTGCGAGACATACAGCGCGTGAATCAATTTCGCTCTTGCCTGCATTGCCTGTCGCAATGGCTAACA
>JAEWHQ010000045.1 GCA_023387715.1 Pseudomonadota bacterium
ATGATCTTTCAGGAACCGATGACGGCACTTAATCCTGTTATCAGAGTGGGTGAGCAGATCACTGAAGTGCTTGATGTGCATACCAATCTTTCGGCAGCTGAAAAGCGGGCGAAGGTTATCAATATTATGGAGCAGGTTCATCTGCCTGATGTGGAGCGCATTTATCAAAGCTATCCGCACCAGCTTTCCGGCGGACAACGTCAGCGTATTATGATTGCAATGGCGCTTATTCTGGAACCTGCGGTGTTGATTGCCGATGAGCCAACCACGGCTCTCGATGTCACAACGCAAAAGCAAATTCTGGCTTTGATTGCTGAATTGCAGGAAAAGCACGGCACGGCCGTTTTGTTTATCACCCATGATATGGGTGTGGTGGCGGAAATTGCCGATCGTGTTTGTGTGATGCGCAGTGGTGAAATTGTCGAGCATGGGACAATCCGCGATGTTCTGACAAACCCGCAGCAACAATATACCAAAGACCTGCTTGCAGCGGTTCCGAGCCTCAATCCGCGTGAGGCACGGGAAGAGGTGACAAGTGAAGCGGTTATCAAAGTCCGTGATTTGGGAATGACCTATAAGGTCGGCGGTTTGTTTCGTATGAAAGCGGGAACGCGCGCCTCACGCGAGGTGAGCTTTGACTTGCAACCGGGAAAAACGCTCGGCATTGTTGGTGAATCCGGATCGGGTAAAACAACGGTTGCCCGTTCAATCATGCGGCTGATCGAACCGACGGAAGGCGAGATTATCATCGACGGGCGCGATATTGCCCATTTGGGCAAACGTGACATGAAACCGTTTCGCCAAAAATTGCAGGTGGTGTTTCAAGATCCGTTCCGTTCGCTTAATCCACGTTGGACAATTGAGCAAAGCCTCACTGAAGGGCCGTTGAATTATGGCGTTTCGTATGAAGAGGCAGTGCGTGAAGCAAAGCGGTTGTTGAAAATTGTTTCACTGCCGGAAGATGCTTTGAAGCGCTATCCGCATCAATTTTCCGGCGGACAACGTCAGCGTATCGCCATTGCCCGCGCGGTGGCATTGAGGCCGGATATTCTGGTGGCGGATGAGGCCGTGTCGGCACTTGATGTATCGGTGCAGGCGCAAGTGCTTGATCTGCTTGCTGAATTACAAAAAGACACTGGTATCGCCATTATTTTCATCACCCATGATTTGCGCGTTGCAGCCCAGATTTGTGATGAAGTGCTGGTGATGCAGCGCGGACAAGTGGTGGAGCAAGGCAAGGCCGGCGATGTGCTTGGCCGACCATCACATGAATATACACGCTCGCTCATTGAAGCAGCTCCCGGACGGTTCTGGGATTTTGCGGCAGGACGACCTGCGGCCTGATTAAAAGGCGTGGGGGGAGTTTCCACGCCTTTTGCTGAACTTGAATTTAGATTTTCTCACAAGGATGAAACAATGGCCATCATACCTTTTATCGAAGCGAAAGCCGACGAAATGCGTGCGGTTTTTGAGGATCTGCATCGTCATCCGCAAATTGGTTTTGAAGAACAGCACGCCTCCGGTGTTGTTAAAAAACTATTGGAGGAATGGGGTTTTGATGAAGTGCATACCGATATTGCCGCCACAGGCGTTGTTGGTATTTTGAAAGGGCGTAATGCCGGAAATCGCCGCATTGGTTTACGTGCGGATATGGATGCATTGCCGATTGATGAAATTTCCGGCCTTCCATATACGTCACAAAATCCGGGTCGTATGCATGCCTGCGGCCATGACGGCCACACAACCATGTTGCTGGGAGCGGCTCAATATCTGGCAGCAACGCGCAATTTCGACGGCACTGCCGTTTTCATTTTTCAGCCTGCCGAAGAAGGGCTTGGCGGTGCGCGCCGCATGATCGCGGAAGGTCTGTTTCAGCGTTTTCCGTGTGATGAAATTTACGGCATGCATAATCAGCCGATGGGCACACTTGGCAAAGCTGCTATCCGCAAAGGTGCGGCCATGGCGGGTGCCAGTTTCTTTGATATTAAACTGACCGGCAAGGGCAGCCACGCGGCACAACCCCATAATGCACGTGATGTTTTGGTGATTGGTGCTGACCTGATCGGCCAATTGCAGACTATTGTTTCGCGCAATATTCCTGCAACTGATGCCTGCGTTTTGTCTTGTACTCAGTTTCACACAGGCAGCGCCTATAATATCGTGCCGGAAGTGGCGACCATTACCGGCACAATCCGTTATTTCGACAAGCATGTTTGTGAACTTGCAGAGCAGCGCATGCGTGAATTATGCGCCGGTGTTGCTCTCAGCTACGGCATTAAAGTGGATGTTGATCTGCGCAATGTTTTTGATGTGTTGCGCAATGATCATGAATTGACTGATGCCTATATGGCGGCTGCCCGTGATGTGCTGGGCGAGGAAAATGTCAGTGATGATTGCCCTGCTTTCATGGGCAGTGAAGACTTTGCCGACATGCTGGCACAAGTGCCGGGTGCTTATATTAATGTTTTACACGCCGGAAAAGCAGCCTTGCATAATCCTGCCTTTGTCCTTGATCCGGCGACATTGCCGATCGGCTCGTCGATCTATGCGCGCATTATCGAAACCCGTTTGCCTGTAGTTAAGGAATTAGCAGCATGAGTTCTAAAAACGTGTCTTTTGATCTCGATGATATGATTAAACGCCTGCGGGTCTGGATTGAAACAGAAAGCCCGACCTTTGATGCGGCTGCCGTTAATCGCATGGTGGAAGTGGCTGCTTATGATTGTGCGGCAGCGGGGGCAACGATTGAATTTATCCCGGGTCGTATGGGGTATGGCGGCTCGTTGCGCGCTAAATTTCCGCATGCAGATCAGGGTAAACCCGGCATTATGGTGTCAGGTCATTTGGATACAGTTCACCCGCTTGGCGTGATTGATATCAACCCTTATCGCCGTGAGGGTGGTAAAATTTACGGGCCCGGTATTCAGGATATGAAGGGCGGCAATTTCGTGGCACTGGAAGCCATGCGCCAGATTGCCAAAAGCGGGCTGAAAACAAAATTACCGGTGACTTTTTTGCTGACACCTGATGAAGAGGTTGGCACACCTTCAACGCGCGATCTGATCGAGCAGGAAGCGTTGAAAAACAAATATGTGTTGGTACCGGAGCCAGCCCGTGAGGATGGC
>JAEWHQ010000260.1 GCA_023387715.1 Pseudomonadota bacterium
AAGCATAGCGCAGTGCCAATAGACCAGACTTGATCACGCTCATGCAGATACCGCCTGCCTTGAGGCGTTCATTTTTTCGCTTTCGATCAAACCGGAACGCACCGGAATTTCCAGATCACAACGTGCAGCCAACGAAGGATCATGCGTAACCAGCACCATGGTTAAGCCGGTTTCGCGCTGTTTGGCAAAAAGTAAATCGGCGATTTGCTGGCCGGTTGCAGTGTCAAGATTGCCGGTCGGCTCATCGGCAATCAGAATTTTAGGCGATGGCGCAAGCGCACGGGCAATCGCCACCCGTTGCTGCTCGCCGCCTGATAATTGAGAAGGATAATGATTGAGCCGCTCAGCAAGGCCGACAGCACGCAATTCTTTTTCAGCCACTTCAAAAGCATCTTTGCGCCCTGCCAGTTCCAAAGGTACGGCCACATTTTCCAGCGCTGTCATATTAGGAATCAG
The DNA here is from genome assembly GCA_023387715.1 of Pseudomonadota bacterium. Lineage (GTDB taxonomy): Bacteria > Pseudomonadota > Alphaproteobacteria > Rhizobiales > Rhizobiaceae > Paenochrobactrum > Paenochrobactrum glaciei. The sequence continues at coordinate 457 of JAEWHQ010000260.1, forward strand.
ATGAAAAGATTGAAATACAATGCCGATATGCTGGCCACGGAAACTGGCCGCCTGATCTTCGCTCATTAAATCAAGGCGCTCGCCATGAATGGTCACGCTGCCGCTATCAACTTTTTCCAAGCCTGCCAGCACCATCAAAAGCGTTGACTTGCCTGAGCCGGAAGGCCCGACAATGCCAAAAGAATGTGCTTTAGGCAGCACAAGACTAATGCCCTTCAACACATGTACGGAAGAAACCCCGTGCCCCAAAGTAAGCTCGATATTGTCGAGGACAATTGCTTGTTCATCAGCTTGATGTGACACGTATTTTTCTTTCCTTATCCATGATCTCGCCTCATATTTCACGCAATCATGTTCTAGTTGTGGGCACTAACAAAATATTTACGATGAAACCGAGTATATCAGTGGTGATGCAGATTGTTTTACCTACATATGATTTAACTTAAACAAGCAAAGCGGCTTTCACCGCTTTAAAAATTGCAAATGCTGGCCTCCTGCATTTGCATACTCCGGCAATATGGGTTTTTCTGAATGCGTTTCAAACCTCTTGCAACTTTTCTTCACATTATCCTCATCATAGGCATTATGGGGCTGTTTGCGCTTGCAGCGCGTGCCCAATCTCCTGTGCAAAATCCGGAGCCGGAAATGGAAGAATCATCAGGTCTGGAAGAGGTTTTGCCGGAAGATCAGCTTTCATCGTTTAAAATCATCGGTTTCGGCGACAGTCTGATGGCCGGCTATTTATTACCAGCCAATGATGCATTTCCGCAGCAGCTGGAAGAGGCGCTGCTTAAAAACGGCCTTGATGTCTTAGTAGAAAATGCCGGTGTTTCAGGCGATACCACCACCGGCGGGCTGGAACGCCTCAACTGGTCGGTGCCGGACGATACCGATCTGGTGATTTTGGAGCTTGGTGCCAATGATGCCTTGCGCGGCATTGCACCGGCAATTACCGAGCAAAATCTGGACGAAATGCTGCAACGCCTGCAAACACGTAAAATCCCTGTGGTGCTGGCCGGTATGATGGCGCCGCCTAATATGGGCGCTGATTATGCAGCACAGTTTAATCCGATTTATCAAAAACTGGCCGATAAATATCAGGTGCCGCTTTATCCGTTCTTTCTGGATGGCGTGATGACCAAGCAATCTTTGCAATTGGAAGACGGCATGCATCCGAATGCTGAAGGTGTGGCGGTGATGGTTGCAAATTTTACGCCCTTTGTTCAAAAAACTATCACAGAACTGCAAAATCAGGGGAAAGCACAGTAATTCATCGGCTAAAACGGTTAAATTAGCTTGCCCCAAAGCTGTTTCAATGTTTGGCTGACATATCGCCTTCACAATTAAAGGCGATGAAAAGCAGAACTTAAGCACTCAAATGCCTGAAACTGCTGATAAATAACAGCAGCTTCACGCAAATGACCCGAGCAAAGCCATCTAAGGCTTCATTGTTTCGGGGCATAACAGTTCGGGGAGTTGCCAGATGCCACGTCTTTTCACCGCTCTCGAAATCCCACGCGATGCTACACTTTCCCTCTCGCTCTTACGCGGCGGTTTGCCCGGTGCACGCTGGATTGATGTTGAAAATTACCACCTGACATTGCGCTTTATCGGCGATATTGAAGGCCATATTGCTGATGAAATCGTATCCGAATTCGACCGTATCGAACGGCAGCAATTTTCTTTAAGCCTTTCAGGGGTCGGGGCTTTCGGCTCCAAAAAACCCCATAGCATTTATGCAGGCGTTGCGCCTTCACCCGAACTTAATGCGCTTCAGGCCGAGATCGAACGCATCTGCCAGCGCTTGGGCGTTCCAGCCGATCCGCGCAAATTTGTGCCGCATGTTACGCTCGCACGCTTGAAAAACCCGCGTGACGGAGATGTGGCACATTACCTTTCCTCACGCGGCAATTTTTCAACGCCGCCCTTCCCTGTGTCGCGCTTTGTGCTGATGTCATCGCGCGATTCTGTTGGCGGCGGCCCTTACATCATCGAAGAAGCATGGCCGTTAAGCCGCCCGTCTTCATTTCAAATGCGTGCCGCCAATGCTTTGGAAGATGAAAGCACCATACGGTAAACCTCTTCAAAGCCGGACATATCGCCAAAATAAGGGTCGGGGATTTCTATATCCCCCACACCTGCAATATCGGTAAAAAGTGCGATATGTGCGGTGGCATCATCTGGTTTTCGCTGCGCAAGCGTTGCCATATTGACCTGATCCATACCTATAATCAGGTCGAAATTATAAAAATCATCACGGGTGAGCTGGCGGCAGCGTTGTGCCGAAATATCAATGCCATGCAATTTTGCCACCTCAACCGAGCGCGGATCGGGGGCTTCGCCGGTGTGGTAGCCATTGGTTCCGGCAGAATCAAAATGAATGACTTCATCGCGGCCGGAATTTTCCCAGACATGGCGCATCACGCCTTCTGCCAAAGGCGAGCGGCAAATATTGCCGAGACAGATAAATAAAATGGAACGCGGCGTATTTTTCAGCATAATCCTGTCACCCGTCTGCAAATATAAAAAATGACCACTCTATCTAACCCGGAGCAACAGCGAATGTCACGTACACTTCTGACCCCGCAGGAACTGGCTCAAGCCTTAAGCGCCCTGCCGGACTGGGATATTGTCAGCAGCGGCAAAGCCATCCGCAGACTTTTTACCTTCAAAGATTTTAACGCCGCCTTTGGTTTCATGACCCGTATTGCCATGTATGCCGAAAAACTCGACCATCACCCGGAATGGTCGAATGTTTATAATAAAGTGGAAGTAAAACTCACCACGCATTCCAGCCACGGCATCAGCAAGCTGGACATTCAAATGGCTGAGATTATGGACAGACTTGGCAATTAAAAATCGGATAATAGCGGCAAAAGCTTGCGCGAAGGCACAAGCCTTCCCATTTATAGGCAATGATGTGCCCAAAGTGCTTGGCCCATAAAGCACATGAACCAGTCTGCTTTTAAAGTCCCGGAGGGATGTCGATGGATGATGTGAAAATAGGAGAAATTCTGGAACCTGGTGATGAGAACACCTATCAGGAGCGTAAAGCTAAAGTGAAAAATGGTTTCTGGAAAACGGTGCGCCGCGCCGGTCGCCACATTCCTTTTATGGATGAAGTGGTGGCTGCTTATTTTTGTGCGCTTGATCCCAATACACCACGCCGTGTTCGCATGACACTGATGGCCGCACTTGCTTATTTTGTCCTGCCTTTTGATTTCGTGCCAGATATTTTGCTCGGCATCGGCTTTACCGATGATATTGCGGTGTTGATGGCAGCGCTGGCCGCAATCCGCACTCATATTACGCCAGCCCATCGTGCTGCCGCTAAAACAGCTTTGCAAGAAACCGGCGATACTGCAAATAAAGGCGCATAAATTAAAAACTGATACTTTTACTCAATTTATGCTTTTACATAGGTAAAAAACAAACTTATTATCAGCAGTCGCGAATATGACAAAATCTCGCCACCTTCTTTTGGCTGATGTCTGAGCAATCAGAGACGAGATTTTCGCCATTTTCCTCAAGGCGAAAAAACTTAAAGTTTTTTCGCTAAATCTTCACCGTTTAGTAACCTAAATTAAGTCAAATTAAGGGTAATTGAACGGGACGGCGTGTGAACGGCGATTATCCCGATCTACCATTTTGAAGCAAACGAAAGAGAACCGGTAAAAAACAATGCTTGGAAAATCGATCGTCGCGGCTTCGGTGTTTACTATTGCAATGGCGGGTTCGGCACTCGCACAGACACCGACCCAGATTAAACAGTTCGACGTCTGGGGTGCCTACAGCTATAAGTCAGGTAACGGCAAGGTTTGCTATGTGCTGTCGGTTCCGACCCAGATGCAGCCGTCTTCCGTTAATCATGGCGACAATTTCTTTCTGGTAACCCAGAAGCCTGGCCAGAACGTGTCATTCGAGCCGCAATTTATGGCCGGCTATGACCTTAAGGCAAATTCGAAAGTAACCGTCACCATCGGTTCACGCTCGTTCAACATGTTTGTTAATGGCAAATCCGGCTGGATGGAAAATGCAGCAGAAGAGCCACAGCTGATCGCAGCCATGCGTGGCGGTGCGGATATGGTTGTAAAAGCGCAGTCCCAGCGCGGTACCAACACATCCTACACCTATTCGCTGAAAGGCATTACAGCAGCATTGAACGCAGTTCAAAACTGTAAGTAATGACGAATTGAAAGACCTGAGCTGATGAAAATGTAAGTTTTCAGCCTCAGGTTCATTTTTCAAAGCCGGGCTTTAAGTCCGGCTTTTTTGTTCTATATAGAAAAAAGCCGCAATTACATAAGAGAACAAGTGTGATGACGGCTGCGCTTTTTCATGTTATGAGCGCGCAAGATGATGCCTTTGAACAGGCACAGGCTATGAGTAGCCCTGATCATACCCACATTTTAAGTTGAACCAACACAGAAGAACTGTAAAGCGATGTCCATTTCTTTCGACCTGACACAGGATGATACACGTGACCGTCTGGCGCAGCATATTCGCGCCAACAGGCCGCTGAAACCATCTTTAATCGGTCTTTCCCGTGAAGAAATGGCCGACGCTTTAGTCAATGTCGGCGTTCCTGCACGTCAGACCAAAATGCGTATCGCGCAGCTCTGGCACTGGCTTTATGTGCGCGGCGTATCTGATTTTGATGATATGCTCAACATTTCCAAGGATTTGCGCAGTAGCTTGAAAGAAAATTTCAGCATTCAACGCCCTGAAATGGTTGAAGAGCAGATTTCCAATGACGGAACCCGCAAATGGCTGTTCCGCTTTCCGCCGCGCGGTGCCGGTCGTCCGGTGGAAATTGAAACCGTTTATATTCCTGAAGAAGGCCGCGGCACCCTGTGCATTTCCTCGCAGGTTGGCTGCACACTCACTTGCTCTTTCTGCCATACCGGCACCCAGAAAATGGTGCGCAACCTGACCGCCGAAGAAATTCTGGCGCAGTTACTGGTCGCGCGTGATCGCTTGGGCGACTTCCCTGAAAAAGGCACACCAGACGGTGCAATCGTACCAGCTGAAGGCCGCAAAGTTACCAACATTGTCATGATGGGCATGGGCGAGCCGCTTTATAACTTTGAAGAAGTAAAAAAGGCGCTGCTAATTGCCTCGGATGGCGATGGCTTGGCGCTTTCCAAGCGCCGCATTACGCTTTCAACTTCAGGTGTTGTGCCGGAAATTTACCGCACCGGTGAAGAAATCGGCGTTATGCTGGCGATCTCGCTTCATGCTGTGCGCGATGAATTGCGCGATATGCTGGTGCCGATCAACAAAAAATATCCGCTGGCGGAACTGATGAAAGCCTGCCGCGATTATCCGGGTCTTTCCAATGCCAAGCGCATTACATTTGAATATGTGATGCTAAAGGATGTGAATGACAGCATGGAAGACGCCAAGGCTCTTGTTAAATTGCTGCGCGGTATTCCGGCAAAAATCAATCTCATTCCGTTCAACCCATGGCCGGGCACCAATTACCAATGCTCCGATTGGGAGCAGATTGAGCGTTTTGCTGATTACGTCAATGCGGCGGGCTATGCCTCGCCGATCCGTACCCCGCGCGGTCGTGATATTTTTGCAGCCTGCGGCCAGCTGAAATCCGAATCTGAAATTATGCGTAAGAGTGAACGTCTTGAACTAGAAGCCATGATGGCAGAGGAAAACGCTATTTGAACCAATCAACTATTTTATTAATTTTGAAAATTTTGGGCGGCTATTTTTTAACCACACTGGTCGCCCTCCTCTTACTTATCTTTGTCTCTGATCCGAAAAGTTTTTTATTTCCGGAAGGCATCGAAAAACCTATTCAGTTTATCAAAGAAATAGGTGGCCTTATGTTGGTAGGATGGGTGTTAGCATCTTTCTTTATGGCCGTACCTTGTGCAATTTTTATTCTGCTGACTGAAATTTTTGCCATTAAAAATCGCCTGCTTTACATGGCTTTCGGGGCTGTTGTTGGCATTTGCGTCCTTTATTACAATTGGCTTGAAAACTTTGTGCACGGACGGCTACTGCCCTTTGAGGACAGTTTGTTAAAAGTCACCGGCCTTTTCATCAGCGGTGCTATTTGCGGGCTGATCTACTGGAAAATTGCCGGTCGCAATGCCGGCATCATCAGGCAAAGAATATGTAACCAAAATCAAAAAAACGGGGCTTAAAAGCCCCGTTTTAAGTTTATTTGGTCTGAGCGGTCAGAATTTTCAGAGCAAAGGCCGAGAACACACCGGCAAACAACCAATCAATAATACGGGTAACTTTCGGATTTTTCTTCAAAAGTCCGGCAAATTTATCGGCGACCAGCACCATCGTAATGGTAAAAGGCAGCGCCATCGGGATGAAAATCAGCCCTAAGAACAGCAATTTTCCGGTTACATGCGGATCATGTGCCGAGACAAATTGCGGCAGGAAGGTCATATTGAACAAGATCACTTTCGGGTTCAGCAAATTGATGCCCAAACCGGTGAGCCAGTTCTGCCAGAATGTATGTTTCTTGCTGCCGTTCTTTTCCAGCGAGAAGGCCGAGCCCTTGGTGATCGCCTGAAATGCCAGCCAAACCAGATAAACGGCACCAATCACCTTTAAAACCCAGAAAGCGGTTGGTGAAGCAATAATGAGTGCGGACAAGCCCAGCGCCACCATGCTGCTATGAATGACAATGCCGGTGCATGCACCCGCCATACAGGCAAAACCCGCCCCCTTGCCTTCCGACAACGAACGCCCGACAAATAAGGTCATATCCGGCCCGGGTGTCAGTGACAGTATCGCGGTTGCGACAAAAAACTGCGCAATCACCGGCCATTCAGGAATAAATGTAAGCCCCGCCAAAAATGACATCCGAACCTCTTTGAGATGAATTTTCGGCAAGCTAACGCGAATAGAAGCGATTATCTATCATTTTTTTTGACAGAAACAGCGCCTCTTGCGCCATCATGCTTGCACAGTCGCCTCCAACTGATAAAAGACCAAGTAACAAATATATTTCACCGACCCTTTCAGGCCGTCATCCGGCTGATTTTGCATCGAACGGAAGTTAATTATGAGCAAGTTGAAAGACGTTAAAAAAGTCGTTCTCGCCTATTCGGGCGGCCTCGATACATCCATCATTCTCAAATGGCTGCAAACCGAACTGAATGCAGAAGTTGTTACTTTTACTGCTGACCTTGGTCAGGGTGAAGAACTCGAACCTGCACGCAAAAAAGCAGAAATGCTCGGCATCAAAGAAATCTATGTTGAAGATGTCCGTGAAGAATTCGTTCGTGACTTCGTATTCCCAATGTTCCGCGCCAATGCTGTTTATGAAGGCGTGTATCTGCTCGGTACTTCCATTGCACGCCCGCTCATTTCCAAGCGTTTAATTGAAATTGCTGAAGAAACCGGCGCTGATGCCATTGCCCACGGTGCAACCGGTAAGGGCAACGATCAGGTGCGTTTCGAGCTTTCCGCTTATGCGCTGAACCCGGATATCAAGATCATCGCTCCTTGGCGCGACTGGGCTTTCAAGAGCCGTACTGATCTGCTCAACTTTGCTGAACAGCACCAGATTCCTGTTGCAAAAGACAAACTCGGCGAAGCACCATTCTCCGTTGATGCCAACCTGCTGCACTCTTCATCCGAAGGTAAAGTGCTGGAAGATCCGGCAGTTGAAGCGCCTGAATATGTGCATATGCGCACGATTTCGCCAGAAACCGCACCAGACAAGCCAACCATCATCAAGATCGGCTTTGAGAAAGGTGATGCCGTTTCCATCAACGGCATCCGCATGTCACCGGCAACCATTCTGGCCAAGCTCAACGACTATGGCCGTGACAACGGCATTGGTCGTCTTGACCTCGTAGAAAACCGCTTTGTCGGCATGAAGTCGCGCGGCGTTTACGAAACACCAGGCGGCACCATCCTGTTGGCTGCTCACCGTGCGATGGAATCCATCACCCTTGACCGTGGCGCTGCCCACCTCAAAGATGAGCTGATGCCACGCTATGCAGAGCTGATCTATTACGGTTTCTGGTTCTCACCTGAGCGTGAAATGTTGCAGGCCGCCATCGACCTCAGCCAGCAGCATGTTGAAGGTGAAGTGACCCTGAAACTCTACAAGGGCAATGTTATTGTCACCGGCCGTGAAAGCGACAAATCGCTTTATTCCGATGCTCTCGTTACCTTTGAAGACGATCACGGCGCTTATGATCAGAAAGATGCAGCAGGCTTCATCAAGCTCAACGCATTGCGTCTGCGCACATTAGCTGCACGCAACCGTCGCTAATCCTGATCGTATAAAAATGAAAAAGCCCTTGTCGCATCGCGGCAAGGGCTTTTTTATATCTGGGTCTACTTTTATTTGAGCAAATCCAGCATTTTTTCTTCATCAGGGCGCAATGTCAAAACCCTGACGCCATCGGCTGTCACCGCCACGGTATGTTCAAACTGAGCGGATAGTTTTCCGTCCTTCGTCACCACCGTCCAGCCGTCTTTTTTGGTTTTCACCCGCGCCGTTCCCTGATTGAGCATCGGCTCAATGGTAAAGGTCATGCCCTCGCGCAACACCACGCCGGTGCCAGCCTTGCCAACATGGATAATGTCCGGTTCCTCATGCATTTCGCGTCCAATACCATGGCCGCAATATTCGCTCACCACGCCATAGCCATGCCCCTTGGCAAAGCGTTCAATTGCATGGCCGATATCACCAACCGTTGCGCCAGGACGCACGACAGCAATTCCCTTCCACAAAGCTTCATACGTGCTTCGCACCAGCTTTTCCGCATAAGGCGCTACGTCCCCAATCATATAGGTTTTGCTGGAATCAGCGATAAAGCCATCTTTCTCGAGCGTGATGTCGAAATTGATGATCTGACCATTGGCAATTACATCCCTTTCCGACGGCATACCGTGGCACACAACTTCGTTGCGCGAGCAATTCAGCACATAAGGATATTCATATTGTCCTTTGCTAGCGGGGCGTGATTTCAGCTCATGAACAATGTAATCTTCCACCATATTATTGACCTGCATAGTGGTCATGCCCACCAGCGGCAAACGGTCGATAAAGGTGAAAACATCTGCCAGCAAACGGCCGGAAGCGGCCATTTTTTCCAGTTCTTCAGCGGTTTTAATCACGATAATCTTATCGCAATCTGCCCAAGATCAACCTTGGCGTTGCGAAACTGCATTTCGACAATTTCATTAAATGTCATCTCGGGATGGGCTTGCGCCAACATGCCGATTTTCATCCAATATTCTGCCTGCGCATTGATAGAACGGCACATCACATCACTGGCTTTACGCAGCTCTTCGTGCAGCTCATCATTAATTTTTACAATACCCATATTTCTATCAATATATGATTCATATACGAAACATATATTGACCAGTTTTTAAAAAATCAAACCCAAATTTAATGTAAAGAACTGGCGACAAAAACCGCGCAATAATGCAGTGCTGCACCGGTTGCGACAAAACCATGCCAAATAGCATTTTGAAAACGCAACCGCTCCCAGACATGAAAAATGACGCCGAGTGAGTAAACCACACCACCTGCCGCAATCAGCCAGAGAGTAGCCGGCGATAATACCTGAAACAGCGTATCATAAACCAAGATACCGCTCCAGCCCAAAGCCAGATAAAGCACAATCGACAAGCGCTCAAAACGGGCAGGCCATAAGAGTTTAAGCGCGACACCTATGAGTGCCACAGCCCAGACAAAGCTTAATAAATATGGAGCCTTGCCGCCTGTCTGGATCAGAAAAGGTGTATATGTTCCGGCAATCAGCACATAAATGGCAGCGTGATCAAAACGGCGTAAAAACCATTTCACCCGTGATACCGGCCAGATATTGTAAATGGCCGACATGGTTAAAACCAACACCAGCGACACTGCATAAATGGCAATGGCAAAAGATTTAGAAAACGGCAAAACCGGCAGATAAAACATCAGCAATGCAACAGCACCAATCACACCGAGCGTCACGCCCAGCACATGGATAACGCCATCTGCCCATAATTCGGCGCGCGTGTAATTCCATGATGGATTGGGTTTCATTACCATTGCCACGCTTTCTGCTTGTTCGATGATACACAAACACAGCAACATTTAAGCCGTCATCTGCTCGACTTAAAGATGTCGCGCAATTATGACATGGTAATGACTTAGAATTTTTGAACTTTATTTACGTGCCGGACGCAGGCCGGTTTCTTCCAGCAAGCCTTTGCGTTTGGCATCATAATAATAGCCGCGCGCGTAGAACTTAACCGCCTGACTTTCATCGCCTTCAGCAACTTTATAGGCGCCGGAAAGATATTTAACCGCATATTTGAGATTGGTTTCAGCGTCCAGCAAACCACTGGCCGCACCACGATAGCCCATGCCGCGTGCAGTTGGATGGCTGATCTGCATCAGGCCCCAATATGGCCCGTTGCGCGCTGCCGGATTAAACCTGCTTTCGCGGTGCACAACACGGCGCACCAGACGTTCCGGCACTTCATAAGTGGCAGCATATTTCTGGATCAGCTCATCAAGGCCGGTCGGTGCATTGGCCGGTGTTTCAAAGGCCAAATTAGCCGCGAGTGACCCCGGCGAAGTTTCCGCAGGCGTTGCCGCAGCATAGGCCATGGCCGGAATGGCCGCTTCGCGTGAAGACGGCAAAGGAGCAGACTGCTGCAAGCTTGCAATCTGTGTAGCCGCTGCTGTTTCTGCGGCCACCTCAGATTCTGTTTTGGCAGCCTCACCACTGCTTGCCGAAGTAGCAGAAGCAGACGCCCCTTCCGCAGCAACAGATGATAATAATGCTGTCTGTGATGAACCGCTCTCACTGGTCGTGTTGCAACCCGTTAGAACCAGAGCAAGTGCCGATACTGTAAGCGCCACATGAAAAGCACGCATCAGCGGCTTGTGTTTTGTCTGATTATAAAGCTGGAGAGCCGTCATCTGGTTTTACTCTTCAAAATCACTGGTGAGACGTTTTTCAAGCTCCACCAGATCTTCAGGAAGCGGCAGACCGCTGGCTTTCAAAGCATTGAGTTTTTCATGCAAAGTTTCACGAATTTCGTGTGCATCTTCCGGCTGGTTCACCATCTGCTCAAACAAGAGCGCCAGTTCTGCCTTGATATCCTCAAATGCCATGACCAATCCTTTTGCAATGTAAAGCCTGAGTGCCGGAATCTCTTCCTGCTCTTTCAGCAACGTTTGAACCTACCACGTAAATAAGCAATTACGAAAGAGCAAAGCGTGTAACCTTGATAAAATCAATATTACACGCTGTTAGAATGGAGCGAAAACCTGAACCCTCAGGCCACTTTGCAGCGCACTATCCCAAGCTTATCAATGCCGCCCTCAATCATATCACCACGCTGGATAGCACCAACGCCGGCCGGAGTGCCGGTGAAAATGAGATCGCCTGCTTTCAGTTCAAACAGGGAAGAAAGATAAGCAATGCTCTCGCCTACTTTCCAGATCATCTGATTGAGATCACCGCTCTGGCGTGTTTCACCATTGACTTTCAACCAGATAGCACCAGCGGAAGGGTGTCCCGCTTCATCCACGCGCACCAGATCACCACACGGTGCCGAATGATCAAACGACTTAGCGGTTTCCCATGGCCGTCCTGCTTTTTTAGCCACGGCCTGCAAGTCACGACGTGTCATATCAATGCCAACCGCATAGGCATAAACATGATTAAGCGCGTCTTCCACCGCAATGTCAGCGCCGTCTTTACCAATTGCCACCACCAGCTCAATCTCGTGATGCACGTCATTTGTCTGTGACGGATAAGGAAAATCAGCACCGCCTTCCACCAGACAGTCAGGGCTTTTTTGAAAGAAAAACGGGAAAGAACGGTTTGGATCGCCACCCATTTCCACCACATGGTCAGCATAATTTTGACCAACGCAATATATGCGATGCACCGGAAAGCGTTGATCAATCCCTTTTACAGGCAGGCTTACCTGCGGCTGAGGCGCGAAAACATAAGTCTGTGACATGGAATATCCTGTCTTTGCCAAGCTGCTTTTTTAAGTGCCGTGATTTAGACGTATAAAAGCTGTGCGCACAAGCCCGAAAGCTTAAACTTTTGCAAAGCTTTAAGCAGGATAAAATAAAGCAGCTATACAAAATAGAATTTGCTTTCATGCAACCAAAGCGGCAGACACGGATTATTATCAAGTCAGCGCAATATTGATATCCTAACACCAGTTGAATGCGCTAAACAGCATTGCAGATTATTCAAGAAACCAAAGAAGAACCGGAACGCCATGACAAAGATGAGTGATGATATAGTGATCAAAACTGTAGCAACGAAGCCTTATCTGGATCAGATGCCCGGCACATCGGGATTGCGCAAAAAAGTTCCGGTCTTTCAGCAGGAAAATTATGCCGAGAATTTCATCCAGTCGATCTTTGACGTCAGTGGTGATGTAAAAGGCAAAAAACTGGTGATTGGTGGCGATGGCCGTTTTTATAATGATCAGGTCATTCAAAAAGCCATCCGTCTGGCTGTTGCCAACGGCTTTGGCCATGTGATGATCGGCCAAAACGGTATTTTATCGACGCCCGCCGTTTCTAATCTGATCCGCAAATATAAAGCGCTGGGCGGCATTGTGCTTTCTGCCAGCCATAATCCGGGTGGCCCAAAACAGGATTTCGGCATCAAATATAATATCAGCAATGGCGGCCCTGCACCGGAAAAGTTCACCAATGCAGCCTTTGAGCGCTCAAAGGTTATTGATCAATATCTCACCGTTGAAACCAGCGACATTGATTTAAGCCAGATCGGCAAACATCAGATTGGCGCGACCACCATCGAGATTATCGACAGCGTTGCCGATTACGCTGAGATGATGGAAGACATTTTCGATTTTGATGCCATCCGCGCCTATATCCAATCCGGTTTCACCCTGCAATTTGATGCGATGCACGCCGTCACCGGCCCTTATGCCAAAGAGATTTTTGAAAAGCGTTTGGGTGCCGCTGAAGGCAGTGTCATCAATGCCGTGCCCCTGCCGGATTTTGGCGGCCAGCATCCCGATCCAAACCTGATTTATGCCAAAGGTCTTTATGACCTGCTGATGTCGGATAATGCCCCAGACTTTGGTGCAGCCTCTGACGGTGACGGCGACCGCAATATGATTATCGGGCGTGGCATGTTTGTCGCCCCTTCTGATTCCTTGGCCGTCTTGGCCGCGAATGCGCATCTGGTGCCTGCCTATGCAGCCGGATTGAAAGGCATTGCCCGCTCAATGCCGACAAGCTGTGCCGCTGACCGTGTGGCCGAAAAACTGAAAATCGGCATGTATGAAGTGCCGACCGGCTGGAAATTCTTCGGCAATCTGCTTGACCATCACATGGCAACCATTTGCGGTGAAGAAAGTGCCGGAACAAGCTCCGACCATGTACGTGAAAAAGATGGTCTTTGGGCTGTGCTGCTCTGGCTCAATATTCTGGCCGTGCGCCGCCAAAGTGTTGCTGATATTGTCAATGAACATTGGGTTGATTTTGGCCGCAACTATTATTCACGCCATGATTTTGAAGGCGTCGATACGGATGTCGCAAACAAGGTGATGCAGCGTCTGCGCGGTGAGCTTGCCTCGCTGGCCGGCACCAATATTGATGGTCAAACAATCGAAAAAGCCGATGATTTCGCCTATCATGATCCGGTCGATCAGTCGGTCAGCGCGCATCAGGGCATCCGCATTTTGTTTGATAATGGTTCGCGTATTGTTGTGCGCCTGTCAGGCACCGGCACCACAGGTGCCACCATCCGCATTTATATTGAACGCTATGAAGCAGATGAAGATAAACTGGCACTCGACACACAAGAGGCTTTAGCCGAACTGATTGCGATTGCCGAAAAGATTATACAGGTCAAAGCCATCACCGGCTTCAAAGCCCCGACTGCCATCATTTAGAAGATAAAAAAGGCCGGTTAACCGGCCTTTTTTATATCAGTCGAAAACAATATTGGGTGCCTGACGACCGCTGCCGCCCTCACCTGCATTGATATTGTCCCAAACCTTTTTAGCGATATCGCGATAGATTTTTGCGTGTTCGCTTTCCGGCTCTTTCGCGGTGATTGGTGTTCCGGCATCAGAATAAGCACGCACATCCATATGCAGCGGCACTTCACCTAAGAACGGCACGCCGATACGCTCGGCTTCCGATTTGGCACCACCATGACCGAAAATGTCATAACGTGCACCCGTATCCGGCGCGATAAAGTAGCTCATATTTTCCACCACGCCCAACAAAGGAATTTCCACTTTGCGGAACATATTCAGGCCTTTACGCGCATCAATCAGCGCCAGATCCTGCGGTGTGGATACAATGACAGCACCGGAAAGCGGCACTTTCTGCGCCATGGTCAGCTGCACATCGCCGGTGCCCGGAGGCATATCCACCACCATCACGTCGAGATTGCCCCAGTTCACTTCGCGCAGCATTTGCGTCAGTGCTGAAACCACCATCGGCCCGCGCCAGATCATCGGCGCATCTTCATCCACCATGAAACCCATCGACATCACTTTGATGCCATAGCGCTCCATTGGCTCAATACGTTTATCGCGGGTCTGCTCCGGCTGGCCTGAAATACCAAGCAGACGCGGCATCGACGGGCCATAAATATCGGCATCCAGAATACCGACCTTCAAACCATTAGCCTGAAGACCGAGCGCCAGATTGACGGTGGTGGTGGATTTCCCCACTCCGCCCTTGCCCGAAGCAACAGCGATAATATGTTTAACACCCGGCACACCGGCTTTAGGCGGCAATGTTGGCGCCCCTTGCGGACGAGCGCCCTGTGGCTGAGCTGCCGGATTGGCGGCGCGCGCCTGCGGGCGTGGCGGCGGCGCATCATCACTGGTACGGCCACCGATTTTTTCAGCCGTCAGCGTCACCAGCGTGCTTTTAACGCCCGGAATGTTAGAGACAACCTTCTCAGCCATGCTGCGCAATGGCTCAAGCGCCTCTGCACGATCCGACGGTACAGTGATGGAAAAGAACACTTTACCATCAGCAATAAAAATATCCGAAACCAGCCCCAGCGAAACAATATCGCCTTTAAAATCCGGCCCTGTGACCTGCCGGAGTTGGGTAAGAATCTGTTCGCGCGTTACACCTGACATTGAGCCTTCATCCCGCATCATCATTTTGATACATATAGGGATAAAGCAGTTTGCAGTAAAAGGCCAACCCCTCAAAAACCCTTCTGTGCAGATTTCGGCACAGATTGCACTGCTACAGTTCCTCTGTAGTTCCCCCTCTGGTTCATTGTCATTTCATATGTGGATGGTAAAAGGGGTTAAATTTTTCAGGAGTGTTTCATGGCTAAAGCTATTCACAGTATGATCCGTGTGCTTGACGAGCAGAAATCGGTAGATTTTTATGACCGCGTTTTCGGTCTGAAAATTGCCGAACGCATTGATTTTGAAGCATTTACGCTCGTTTATCTGCGCAATGACGAAAATGATTTCGAGCTGGAACTCACCGTCAATAAAGACCGTAAAACGCCTTATGATCTGGGCGACGGCTACGGCCATCTGGCTTTTGTCGTTGATGATCTCGACGCTGAACACAAACGCGTGAGAGCTTTAGGCTTTGCACCACGCGACATGGTGGAATTTAAAAACGGCGACACACTTGTTGCCCGTTTCTTCTTCATCAGCGATCCGGACGGCTATAAGATCGAAGTTATCCAGCGCGGTGGCCGCTATATTTAGCCCTTGGCAAAGCCAACCATTCCAAGCTAAATACGCCTCAACTTGATGCAGATTTAATCCGGCAGTGGGTGAATGGTGCGAAACGCAAAGACAAAAACAGCATTTCTGATACGCTTTTTAAGCGTATTGGCACTGTTT
>JAEWHQ010000111.1 GCA_023387715.1 Pseudomonadota bacterium
ATCGAGAACAGCTCATACGCTTCACCCGCTTTGCCCATTTTGGCAAGCGCCAGAATGGCCCATGTGGCGCCATGCGTATATTGACCGCCATTTTCACGCACACCCGGCGGATAGCCTTTAATATAGCCCGGCTGCTGCTCGGTCTTGTTAAATGGCGGTGTGAAGAGGCGCAACAAGCCGCCCTCACTATCCAAGAGATGGCTCTGCAGTGATTGCATTGCCTGTTCTGCATGTTCCTCAGAGGCAGTGCCAGACAACACGCCCCATGATTGCGCAATGGCATCAATCGAGCATTCGTCACTGTCTTTCGAGCCAAGCAGCGCGCCATTGTCATAAAAGCCGCGGCGATACCATGCACCATCCCAGCCATCACGCTCCAAAGCAGCGCTTAAGCTTTCCAAATGCGCTTCCCACGCTTTGACACGTTTTTTGTCATTGCGCGTTGCGGCAATCGGCAACATTTGTTTAAGCGTATAGCTTAAGAACCAGCCAAGCCAAACGCTTTCACCGCTTCCTTCAACGCCGACAAGGTTCATGCCGTCATTCCAGTCGCCGCCCAAAATCAGCGGCAAGCCATGCTGACCGGTGCGCTTAATGGCTAAATCAAGCGCCAAAGCACAATGTTCATAAATGCTGACTGTATGCTCGGTAATTTCCGGCTGGAAGAAAGCATCATGCTGGCCTTCCTCCAGAAGAGCACCTTTTAAGAAAGGAATTTGCTCATCAAGCACTGCCGTATCGCCGGTGGTTTCCACATAAAGTGAAGCCGCATAACCAAGCCAGACCACATCATCAGAAATCAATGTGCGGACACCAGCGCCTGTTTCCGGCAACCACCAATGCTGCACATCGCCTTCTTCAAACTGGCGCGATGCCACATTGATAAGCTGCTTGCGCGCCAGACCTGGGTCAAGCAACAGGAGCGACAGGCTGTCCTGCAACTGGTCACGGAAACCATAAGCGCCACTTGCCTGATAGAAGGCAGCACGCGCCCAGATACGGCAGGCAAGGCTTTGATAAGGCAGCCAGCCATTGACCATCACATCAAAAGACTGATCCGGTGTTTTAACCTGTACCGGCTTGAAAAACTCCTGCCATTGCTGACGCGATGCCTCTAAGGCTTTGCCAAAGTCAACCGTTCTGATCTCTTCAAGCAATGTGCTTGCCGATTTCTCATCCTTCTCATCCCCGAGATAGAAGATGATTTCTTTCGTTTCATTTGCCTGCAATTCAAAATCAAAGGCAAAGGCCGCACACGGATCACGCCCTGCTTCGACAATATTGGAAAGCGCCTGCGCTTTAATCACCGCATCCGGCATTTCCACCGAGCCGGTCACACCGATAAATTCGGAGCGGTCAGAGGTGACAGATTGCGGCTTTTCCGACATAGCGAAAAACGCCACCTGCTCTGATCGCTCAACGTGATAAGGATTGCGCGCCAACAGAGCATGAAGGTTTTCATGGTAGGACGGCACGATAAACGGCGCGTTTTTGGCGCGTTTATTGCCAAGCACCCATTCCGCATAAGCATAGTTGCGCAGACGACGTTTAGTTTTGCCCTTATTGGAAACCGTCAGACGAGACAGACGCACCGGCCTTTGTCGATCGACAATATGGGTGAGTTCCAGATCAACATCGCCGTGACGTGCCGAGAACGTGCTGAAGCCATGGCCATGGCGGGCTTCATAGGTCACACTTTCATCACGCACCACACCAGCCGTTGGCGCAAAGCTTTTGCCGCTATCCAGATCAACCAGATAAAGCGCTTCACCGGTACGGTTTGTCACCGGATCATTAGCCCAAGGGGTCAGCTGATAATCGCGGCTGTTGCCAGCCCAGGTAAAGCCTGCCCCTTCTGCCGAGACATGAAAGCCGAAATCTGGATTGGCAATCACATTGATCCACGGATGCGGCGTGACACTATAACCATTAAGGCGCACAACATAAGCACCCTCACTATCGAAACCGCCATAACCGTTCCAGAAGGAAAGATCCTTGCCATCAGGTGCCGGATAGATTTTGCGTGACGCAGGAATAGGCAAAGGAGGTGCTTTTTTATTTGCATCTTTATCGGCATCAGCTTCTTCTTTTTCACCGGAAGTTGCTATCGTCAATCCGCCTTCAGACGACTTTTGCGGCTTACCATCGCGTAGTGCTGCCAGATCGCCAGACAACTCATCGCTGCGGCGTAATTGCTCTGCCAGCGAACCATTTTGCGCGTGCATCACAATACGGGCAGATGCCAGCAAGGTGTTGTAGGTCTCGGTACTCATCTGATCACGGCGAACCGAGAAAATATGCGCGCGCATGTCATGACTGCGTGCGCGGAAACCTTCCAATATCCAGTCTATCGCACGTTGAGTATCCTGAGCGTAGGAGAAAGCACGCTCGTTGACCACCACCACATCGACAATCAAACCTTTGCCGAGCCAGTACTCATGGGCTTTCAACAACCCACGCAGCACGTCAAGATCGGCTTCATTGTCAATTCGAAGTGCAAAAATCGGATAGTCACCGGAAATTGATGCCGGCCACAGATCAGATTGTTTGCCAAGCCCTGCCGCAATGGTTTCCGGCGGCTGGCGCAAGGTACGGTCAGGATAGGTCAGATAAGACGCAATCTTCTGGCACTCAACCGCTTCTGCCGGTTTCATGCCGATATGATAGAGCTGCACCTGCGAACGTGTCCAGGAGAGCGAATATTCACGCACAAAGCTTTCAGAGAAATTGTGCTGTGCGACAGCTTCTTCCAGCGAGGCGCGGGTTTCGGCAGCCAATGTCCAGAAGACAAGGCTGACTTTTTTGTGCGCCGGCACACGCACGCGGGTGCGCACCGAGGCAATCGGATCAAGCACACAGCCCTGCGAGCCGGTCAGATGTGCACCTTCGTCAAAAGCAGCCGGATTGCGTAAGCTGCGACCACGACCAATGAAGGCGCGACGGTC
This sequence comes from Pseudomonadota bacterium, assembly GCA_023387715.1. Lineage (GTDB taxonomy): Bacteria > Pseudomonadota > Alphaproteobacteria > Rhizobiales > Rhizobiaceae > Paenochrobactrum > Paenochrobactrum glaciei. Next base: position 2,946 of record JAEWHQ010000111.1, read on the forward strand.
GGTTTCTGCTTCCACTTCACGCGCAGCACCCGACATATCGGTGACAAAATGCGCCACATGCATATCCGGATCGGACGGCGCACGTTTGCGGCGATTGGCATAGATTGTGGTACCGTTACCGGCAATTTCCGTCTCGACGAACATTTTCGCAAAGGCCGGATGCGCCGTATCATTATCTGCTGTGTTCAGTACCAATTCCGCATAGGATGTCACATCCAGCACACGGTCGCGCGCGCTGGTATTAATAATATCAATGCGGCGGCCTTCACCATCATTTTCAGAGGTGACAATCACTTCCACGACAGTTTTGATATCACCGGCAGTTTTATAAAACTCAGCCTTATCTTCGGTGAAAACCGTCTTGGCAAGTTCATGCGTCGAGCGGGTCGGCTCACCGGTGGCAGACCACCAAGCACCTGTTTCCACATCTTTCAGGAAGATGAAGGTGCCCTGCATATCTTCCGAGGCATCCGGCTGGAAGCGCGTCACCATCAGATCATTCCAACGGCTATAGCCTGAACCATTGGCGGTCAGCATCAATGAATATTGACCATTGGACATCAGATGCGTTGAACGCGGCGCCTGCAATGGTTTTTCAATAATCCGCATCGGCGCATCATCAAAACCACCGGCATCCACACGCATCGGATTTTCCGTCTTGGCATAGACCATCGGAATTTCGCGCGGAGCTTTTTCCTGCA
>JAEWHQ010000199.1 GCA_023387715.1 Pseudomonadota bacterium
GATGTAAGTGCGCAGGCTGAAAGACACTGTGCCCGGAAAATCTTCAAAGCTTGAAGCAAGGCCGTAAGGCACAACCGGAAAGACCGGAACGCCGAGTGGCGCTGCTGCGTCAAGAGACACTTTTTCAGCCAGAATCATATCTGTTCCGAGGCTCAGACGGGCGTGCTGTTCAACGCTGCCGATTGGCAAAATGCAGCGGTCGTCATGTTTGACGCGCTCTTCAACCTGAGCCCAGTTCATGGCGTTAATATGCATATAAAATCCTCTCATCCCAAGGTTTCCCGAGTCTCAGCCGCGGGAATTGAAAAACTAATATTCGTAATTTATTGCACAGACAAGTTCCAATTGGAACAAAAATTACGTTTGACATTCCGTAAACTGGCATTATCTTGTTCTGAATGGAACTTAATTGCTAAAATGCTTATCGGGAGGGGCGATGGAAAAGCGGGTGGCAATCGCTCTGTTGGAGGGGCGCGCAGGGCGAAGTGAGGCAAGTGACGACAGGCTCAGCGAGAGCGATATTCTGCACACAAAATTGTGGGAAAATCCGTGCTGGCTTTCGTTTCGGATCAATTATTTAGCGCTGCATTACAACAATCCTGTTTACGGTATGATCGGTGCTGATCACGACCTGTTGCGACCGGAATTTGTGGTGCTCTATTCACTGTTTTTACGTGACCGGACGACCCTTTCCGAAGTGGTCGCAGGCTCTGGATTTCCCAAAAACACGTTAAGCCGTGCCACCAAAAAGCTGACACGGCTGAAGCTTATTGATCGTGAGGAAGACGCGAGCGATTTGCGCCGTGTGGTCTTGTGCCTGACAGATGCGGGGCGCGCAGTGGTGGAAGCCAAGATGGCGCCGATGCTGGAACGTGAACGCCTGATGCTTGAAACATTAAGTCCTGCCGAGCGCATGATGCTCTCGGACATACTTGCCAAACTCGTCATCGCTTCACGCGATTGGCCGGAAACAATCACATCGGGTGACGCCGATAGTGTCGACTACTTTGAATGAATAGCAAACTGGGAACCTAAAATGAAACACACATTGCGCGCATTTATGCTTGGCACAACATTGCTGTTTAGCGCCGGTCAGCTTTTTGCAGCTGATCTGGTTATGGCTGTTAAGTCAGGTCCGGCTTCAATGGATCCGCATTTTACTGCAACTGCGGCCAATGCTGAAGCAACCAAGCATATTTTTGATACATTAATCCGTTCAGGCGACAATCTGGAACTGGAACCTTCATTGGCGCTGAGCTGGGAAGCGCTTGATGACACCACATGGGAATTTAAACTGCGTGACGGCGTTAAATTCCACGACGGCTCCGATTTTACCGCTGAAGATGTTAAGTTTTCCATTGAACGCATTCCGCATGTAACCGGTCCTAATCCGGCAACCATTTTTGTGCGCCGTGTGAAATCTGTTGAAATTGTTGATCCACTGACTGTGCGTGTGACAACCAATTCAGCTGCCCCTACATTGCCAAACGATTTCATTCGTTTGTTCATCACATCACATAAGGCGGCTGCTGATTATTCAACGCAGGAAACTGCGGCTGAAGGCTTTAACAGCGGTAAAGCAACCATCGGTACAGGCCCGTATAAGTTTGTTTCATGGGCGCCGACACAGGATTTGGTTGTTGAGCGCTTTGATGGCTATTGGGGTGAAAAACAGCCTTGGGATCGTGTTATCCGTAAGGAAATCCCAAATGATGCAGCACGCGTTGCACAGCTCAAGGCCGGTCAGGTTGATGTGATTTCCAAAGTTCCGGCTTCCGATGTGCCGGTATTGGAACAGGATTCATCGCTTACTGTTATGAAGCATGAAAGCATCTATATCAGCTATCTGGAATTTGATTTCCGTGAAAACAGCCCGATGATCTGGGACAAGAGTGGCAAGAAACTGGATAAAAACCCGCTTCTCGACCCGCGCGTGCGTGAAGCTTTTGATCTCGCCGTTGATCGCGAAACCATCGTCGAATTTGCGCTTGAAGGCATGGCGGCTGTGCCAACACAGTTGGTGACGTCCAATATCTTTGGCTATGACAAGTCGCTTACAGCACCTGAATATAATGTTCAGCGCGCAAAAGAATTGCTGGCAGAAGCCGGCTATCCGGATGGTTTCAAAATTACTTTGAGCTATGCCAATGACCGTATGCCAAACGAGTTGGGACCGACTATTGCTCAAATGCTGGCTGCAATCGGCGTGACTGCTGAGGTTAATGGCGTACCGGCTGCTGTGTTCAACCCTGCCAAAACCCGTGGTGAATATTCACTCTATATGGCAAGCTGGGGCACATTGACCGGTGAAGCAAACTATATGCTTTCATCGTTGATGCATTCAAATGAGCCGGAAAAATCACTCGGTGCATTCAACGTGCGTGGTTATGCTAATCCTGAAATGGACAAGCTGATTGAAGATGCGGCTGCTGCAATGGATGCGGATGAACGTCGTACCTTGCTTGAAAAAGCTAATAATCTGGTGGCAACCGATCGTCCTGATTTGCCATTGGCCATTTTGCTCAACGCATGGGCGGTTAAAAAAGATAAAGTCACTTTAACACCGCGTGCGGATGAAGACACATTGGCGATGAATATTAAACCAGTAAAATAAGCTGGACAAAGATGAAATGGCCCGCTTTATGCGGGCCATTTTTTTAAAATAGTGACGCGACATCATTTTTTGATTGCTAAAAATAGCAAAATCATAATTGCTGATCAGCACTAAAATGGGAGTGATTGCGTTGCAAAAGATTATTGGCCTGATTGGTGGTATGAGCTGGGAAAGCTCGGCAGAATATTATCGTATTATTAATGAACTGGTCAGAGAAAGATTGGGCGGGTTGCGCTCGGCACAATGTCTGATGTGGTCTTTTGATTTTGCCGAGATTGAAGCTTTGCAAAGTGCAGGGCGGTGGGACGATGCAACGCAAGAAATGATCAAAGCCGCACAACGCTTAGAGCGTGGCGGTGCTGATTTTGTGGTTATTTGCACCAATACAATGCATCGTATGGCCGATGATGTTCAGGCTGCGATTAATATTCCACTGTTACATATTGCCGATCCGACTGCCGAGCGCATGAAAAAAGCTGGTTTAAGCAAAGTTGGATTGCTTGGAACCGCGTTCACCATGGAGCAGGATTTTTATAAAGGCCGCCTTATCAATAAACATGGTTTTGATGTTTTGGTGCCTGATGATGAAGATCGCAAAATTGTGCATCAGATCATCTATGATGAATTGGTGCAGGGCATCGTGAATGAAAACTCCCGGCAGGCTTATCGCGAGATCATTGATCGCCTTGTTGCACGCGGTGCACAAGCGATAATTTTAGGCTGTACAGAGATCATGTTGCTGATCAAACAGAGTGATAGTCCTGTGCCTGTTTATGATACAACTGCCATTCATGCAGAAGCCGCTGTCGAGCACTCCTTGGCAGGTTAACTCCAGTATACTAGCATTAATTCCTATGGATGATTTAAATAAAACCTGTTTAAGCTGCATTATACATGATCATCTTCTTTGATGGTCAAAGGTCTTGGTACAGCTTTTATTCTATTTCTATATGAGGAGATGCATCATGGAAGAAATGACATCCGGCCCGCGCGAGCGGTTGATCTTGCCATTCATGTCTTCTTTCTATCATAGTGTCGCGCAGCCGATTGGCTGGGTGGTGTTCCGTCTGATTGTTGGCGGGCTTTTGATGGTTGAAGGCTGGCCAAAAATTCTTAATCCTTTTGGTCAAGCGGGTTTTGTCGAGGCTTTTGGCCTTTATCCGGGCTGGTTTTTCTCGCCATTGCTGGCAGT
>JAEWHQ010000218.1 GCA_023387715.1 Pseudomonadota bacterium
ATGCCGATGTGGCCGGTGCATACATGGTTGCCAGATGCTCACGTGGAAGCGCCAACTGCCGGTTCGGTTATTCTGGCTGGTATCTTGCTGAAGCTCGGTGGTTACGGTTTCATCCGTTTCTCGCTGCCGATGTTCCCGCTTGCCTCTGCCGATTTCGCACCACTTGTCTTCACGCTGTCGGTGATCGCAATCATCTACACATCGCTTGTCGCCTTTGTGCAGACCGATATTAAAAAGCTCATTGCTTATTCGTCTGTCGCTCACATGGGCTATGTCACGATGGGTATTTTTGCAGCCAATGAGCAGGGGCTTCAGGGCGCGATCTTCCAGATGCTTTCACACGGCATCGTGTCGGGTGCACTCTTCCTTGGTGTTGGTGTTGTTTATGACCGCATGCACACAAGAGAGATTGCCGCCTTTGGTGGTCTGGTTAACAACATGCCGAAATATGCTGTTGCATTCCTGATCCTCACCATGGCGAATGTCGGCTTGCCGGGTACGTCTGGTTTCATCGGTGAATTCCTGACATTGTTCGGTGTTTTCCGTGTGAATACCTGGATTGCAGTTCTTGCAACCTCAGGCGTGATCTTCTCGGCGGTTTATGCTCTCTGGCTCTACCGTCAGGTCATCTTCGGTGCGCTGACTAAAGAAAGCCTGAAAGGCCTTCTGGATCTCAGCCCGCGTGAAAAGCTGATCCTCTATCCGCTCGTGGCTCTCACGATCTTCTTTGGTGTGTATCCTATGCCGGTCTTCGATGTGACTGCCGGTGCAGTGCATGCCTTGATTAATCAATACGACGCAGCGCTGGCAAATGCCGCAAGCGCAGCGCTGGCGCAGTAAGGAATAAGGCGAAGGCCGATGCAGACCGACCTGATAGCTAATCTCACACTCGCAGCTCCGGAGGTTCTCCTTGCCCTGAGCGCGCTTGCGTTGCTCATGATTGGGGTTTTCTCCGGCTCGCGAGCCTCAACTCTCGTCAACGGATTGACTGTGGCTGTGCTGATTGCAGCATTGGCTCTGGTCATTCTCTTCCCGCATGACGGAATAGCTTTCGGCGATGCTTATATCGCCGATGGTTTTGGCCGCTTCATGAAGATTCTGACATTGATCGGCTCCATCGTGACGCTGATCATGTCGGTCGGCTATGCGCGTGAAGAAAAATTTGATAAATTCGAGTTCCCTGTTTTGGTCGTTCTGGCCACATTGGGTATGCTCCTGATGGTTTCAGCATCTAACATGCTGACACTTTACATGGGGCTCGAATTGCAGTCGCTGGCGCTTTATGTGCTTGCTGCTTTCAACCGCGACAGTGTTCGTTCCACCGAAGCTGGTCTGAAATATTTCGTTCTCGGTGCTCTGTCTTCCGGTATGATGCTCTATGGTATCTCACTGGTTTACGGTTATACCGGCCATATCGGCTTTGCAGAAATTGCACAGGCAGTATCTGGCGGCGAACGTGAACTCGGGCTGGTCTTTGGTCTGGTCTTCATTCTGGCCGGTCTTTGCTTCAAAATTTCGGCTGTTCCGTTCCATATGTGGACACCGGATGTGTATGAAGGCTCGCCGACACCGGTAACCGCCTTTTTTGCCGCCGCTCCTAAAATGGCTGCAATGGCGCTTATCCTGCGTGTGGTTGGTGAAGCTTTTGCACCGGTTACTCATGACTGGCAGCAGGTCATCATTTTTGTGGCTCTTGCTTCCATGATCTTGGGTGCGTTTGCTGCAATCGGTCAGCGCAACATCAAGCGCCTGATGGCTTATTCTTCAATCAGCCATATGGGTTATGCGCTTGTCGGTCTGGCAGCTGGCACTGAAATCGGTGTGCGCGGCGTACTGATCTACATGCTGATCTACCTCATCATGACCCTTGGTACATTTGCTTTCATTTTGGCAATGCGCACCAAGCAGGGCAGTGTTGAAGGCATTGAAGATCTTGCAGGTCTGTCCCGTTCAAATCCGATGATGGCAACCGCGATGACCATTCTGTTGTTCTCGCTTGCCGGTATCCCGCCTTTGGCTGGCTTCTTCGGTAAGTGGTACACATTTGTTGCTGCTGTTCAGGCCGGACTTTATCCGCTGGCAATCATCGGTATCGTGGCTTCTGTTGTTGGTGCTTTCTATTACTTACGCATGATCAAGATCATGTGGTTTGATGAGCCGGCAACAGAGAAGTTCCTGCCGATTGCCGGTGAACTTCGTCTGGTACTGGGTGTATCAGCATTGCTTACTCTGCTTTACGGTCTCTTTGCAGGCTATATCGTGGAATGGGCAGCAACTGCTTCCCAGACATTCTTTTAATGTCGGAATTTAATGATGGCATTCTTTTAATGTCGGAATTTCAGAATAGGGAGTGAGCGATGCACTTCTCGCTTTCTCCAATTGCACTGAGTCAATCCTATCGTCTTGAAAGTTTTGAGACGATAGGTTCGACCAATGCGGTAGCTCTGGAAAGAGCTGCTGGCGGTGATCAGGGTAAAATCTGGTTTGTCTCCAAGCGACAGGAAAGTGGCCGTGGCCGTCGTGGCCGTGCATGGTCAACGCCGGAAGGAAATCTGGCTTCTACTTTATTGCTTGTTGAGCCTTTTGATCTTAAAAATGCTGCTACATTAGGGTTTGTTGCCGGACTTGCTCTGGCTGAGGCGTTAGACGCCGTTTTGACAACCCATAAGCCAAAGAATAATCTTAAAGAGTGTCCGCACGTAACGCTCAAATGGCCGAATGATGTTTTCGTCAACGGCGCTAAATTATCGGGCATTTTGCTGGAAACAGTTCTGCTTGCACAAAATCGTTTTGGTTTGGCGATTGGTATTGGCACAAATATTGTCAGCCACCCGACCGATCTGCCTTATGAAGCGACGTGTTTGCAAAAACTTGGCAGTGACTGCGATGCGGAAACACTGTTTATGGCACTTTCTGATGCTTGGGCCATTAATTACCAAATCTGGAATCATGGTTTAGGCTTGGATGCTATTCGCCTGAAATGGCTTGAACGCGCGCACCAATTGGGCAATCCTGTTTCCGTTATGGTTGAAGGTAAGCTCGTCGAAGGTGTTTTTGAAACAATTGATAGTTCATGCCGTTTGGTTATTTGTGAGAGCGATGGTACACGCACCACAATTACTGCCGGTGATGTCTATTTCGGGTCAGTCGCATCGGTGCGCAACAACACTTAAACAGTTAATTATTAAGTTGTGATCAGCTGCGGGCTTGCAATGCTTAGTTATTCAGTCCACCTGTTCATCAATAATAATGAATATGAATTAGGGAGGCTCTATGCCCCGCACACATAATACTCAACTCGTTTTCCTGCCGCTGGGCGGCGTTGGTGAAATCGGTATGAACTTGGCCATGTATGGCTATGGTCCCGAGGATAACCGCGAATGGATTGTGGTTGATATGGGGGTGAGCTTCGCCGGACCAGAACATCCGGGCGCTGATCTTATCCTGCCGGATATCCGTTTTCTTGAAGCTGAAAAGCATAATGTACGCGCGATTATCATTACGCATGCGCATGAAGACCATTATGGCGCTTTGCTGGATTTGTGGCCGCGTATTAAAGCACCGGTTTATGCAACACCTTTTACGGCTGGTTTGCTGGAAGCAAAGCGTCAGGGCGAATATAACGCGCCTGAAATTCCGGTAACGATCTACAAGGCCGGTGAAACCTTTGAAGCCGGACCTTTCAAGGTCGAAGCTTTGGCAGTGACACACTCGATCCCTGAGCCTGTATCATTGGCGATTACCACTGAGCTTGGCACGGTTATTCATACCGGTGACTGGAAGATTGATCCGGAACCAACTTTGGGGCCGTTGATTGATGAAGCACGTTTCCGCGCACTTGGCGATGCCGGTGTGCTGGCGCTGATCTGTGACAGTACCAATGCGCTGCGTGAAGGTGAATCACCATCTGAGCGTGAAGTATCAAACAGCCTGCGTGAGCTGATTGAAAAAGCCCGTGGCCGCGTCGCGATCACCACATTCTCATCCAATGTCGGCCGTATTCGCTCTATCGCTGAGGCAGCACGTGATGCAGGCCGTCAGGTTTTGATCGTTGGTCGCTCAATGAAACGCGCAATTTCAGTTGCAACCGAGCTTGGCTATATGGAAGGCCTGCCGGAGTTTTTGAGCGAAGAAGATTACGGCTATATTCCGCGTGAAAATGTCGTGATGATTCTGACGGGTAGTCAGGGGGAATCACGCGCAGCATTGGCTAAATTATCGCGTGATGAAATGCGCAGCCTCGCGCTGACTGCCGGTGATACGGTGATTTACTCATCCCGTGCCATTCCGGGCAATGAAAAAGCGATTATTGAGACCAAAAACCGCCTGATCGAACAGGGTATTAAGATCATCACTGATGAAGATGGTCTGGTGCATGTTTCGGGTCACCCGCGTCGCAATGAATTGCGCCAAATGTATAAGTGGGTTCGCCCGCAGATTCTGGTGCCGGTTCATGGTGAAGCAGCCCATCTTGTTGGTCAGGCATCGCTTGGCGCTATGGAAGGTATCGGCCAGATTGCGCAAGTGCGCGATGGCGGTATTTTGAAACTGGCGCCGGGTGAAGCTAAAGTCATCGATGAAGCACCGATTGGCCGTCTTTTCAAAGACGGTAAACTGATTGGTGATGAAGATGAAGTGGGTATCACTGAACGTCGAAAATTGGCTTATGTCGGCCATGTTGCCGTTTCCGTTCTGCTAGACAGTAATCTGAAAATCGAAGGAGAGCCTGATGTGGTTGCCTTTGGCTTGCCGGAAGAAGACGGGCAGGGCGATCTGATTGAAGATATTCTTTATGATGCGGCGATGAGTGCGATTGAAAGTATTCCACGTGCGCGTCGCAAGGATTTGAGTCTGGTGCAGGAATCGGTTCGCCGTGCGGTGCGCGCGAGCGCCAACGAAGTTTGGGGTAAAAAGCCGGTTGTGACGGTTTTTGTAAACCGCACCAGATAAGGCGTCATTCGTACAGCGGGAGGGGAATATGCTGGGACGATTAAATCATGTAGCGATTGCTGTGCCGGACTTGGGTGCAGCAATCAAACTCTACCAAGATACGCTTGGAGCAACTGTTACCGTGCCGCAGGCTTTGCCTGAACATGGCGTGACAGTTGCCTTCATTGATGTCGGCAATACAAAGATTGAATTGCTGGAGCCGCTTGGGGCAAACTCATCCATTCAAACTTTTATCGATCGCAATCCGTCGGGTGGTATGCATCATGTCTGCTATGAAGTGGCCAATATTTTGCAGGCTCGTGATCAGTTAAAGGCACAAGGTGCCCGTATTCTGGGCGATGGCGAACCTAAAATTGGTGCTCATGGCAAGCCGGTTTTATTTTTGCATCCGAAAGATTTTAACGGTACACTGATTGAGTTGGAAGAGGTTTAATCATGTCACTGATGTCCGGAGTAGCTGTTTATTTTATCATCTGGTGGACAGCTTTGTTTGCACTTTTGCCTGTGGGTCTAAGAACGCAGGATGAAGAAAATGAAGTGATTCTGGGCACAGTTTCCAGTGCACCGGCGCGCCCGCGCGTCTGGCTTGCATTCTTCCGTACAACCATTGTAGCGACGGTTATTTTCAGCCTTTATTATTATATCACACAGGTCAGTGGCTTTGGTCTCGATGATATTCCGCATTTCTATCCTGATCTGAAGTGATTTATTAAAATACCGCAGCGGCAGATCAGGTTCTGCATGAGAAAATGCACTGATCTTGCCTGGCTGTGGATAAGTTTTTAGTTTGTTATTTTATAATTTCAGCTTCAAAGTCCGAAATTAAGCCATTGATTTTGAGGCATTTAATTTTTTCCTTTAAAAGTATCTGCTGATGAGATGAGGATTTCCGCCAACAAATTGCCAGCTTTTTAAAAGAATTACCGATCTATAAACGGATTAGTAACCCTGCTGCCATTACGATGAACGAATTAGGTTGTGGTGTGTCGCTTGCGCCGCAGTAAAAAAATACCAGTTGTTCAGGTGGGTATCGTAGTGCGTATTGCGTTTTTTCAAGCTGCTTCTGCCATCAAGAAAACGGCTCATGCTGCCTTGCTAATGGCGGTGGTGACAGGCTGTTCAACATCTCAGGTCGTGCCGGCAACTGCTGCCGCCCCTGCGAATGAAAAATATGCAGCCATTGTCGTTGATGCCAATACAGGTAAAACGCTCTTCAGTTCATCTGCGGATGCGCAGCGCTATCCGGCGTCGCTAACAAAGATGATGACGCTCTATATGCTGTTTGAAGCAATGAAATCAGGACGTGTGAATAGCAATACGCCGATTCCTGTTTCTGCTTATGCAGCATCGCGCCCGCCGACAAAGATTGGTTTCAAGCCTGGTCAGTCGATTCCTGCTGAAGCTGCAATTTTGGCGCTCATTACAAAATCAGCAAATGACGTTGCGGCGGCAGTAGGTGAATATCTCGGTGGTTCGGAAGAGCGATTTGCGCAGATGATGACCACGAAAGCTAAACGCTTGGGTATGCGCAGCACTGTTTTCCGTAATGCGTCTGGTTTGCCGAACATGCAGCAGCATTCAACAGCGCGCGATATGGCGATTCTGGGTATGGCACTGCGTCAGCACTTCCCAAATGAATATGCTTATTTCTCTAAACGTAGCTTTACTTATCGTGGTCAGACTATCAATGGTCACAACCGTTTGCTTGGTCGCGTGCAGGGTGTGGATGGTATCAAAACCGGTTATACTAACGCATCGGGTTTTAATCTTGTTTCCTCTGTCAATGTAGACGGTAAACAGATGGTTGCAGTTGTGATGGGCGGGCGCTCTGCTGCCAGCCGTGATAAGCACATGCAGGAACTGATTGCTAAATATCTCCCGCAAGCATCGCGTGGGCGTGGTAATAATGCTCTGATTGCGGCTCGTGCCGATGGTGCGATAAATGTCGCCGCTGTCTCATTGCCTACCGCTAAGGAAGCGCCGCTGCCGGTTATGCGTCAGGATGGCGGCATTGAGCAGGTGATTAATGGCGAGTTTGGCGAAGGTGACCGCGAACAGGATCAGCCACAGGTGTTAGCTCTTGCAGCTCCGATGGCGCGCCCTGCGGCTAAGGCAATTGAAAATGTGATTATGCCAACACCACGCGCAGAAGTACCAAGTGTTGCCAATAATGCCACTAATAACAATATTGATCCGGTAACAACTGCATCCGCAGCATCTGCCGGTGGCTGGGCTGTTCAGATCGGTTCACTGCCAAGTGAGGATCAGGCGCGCACCATGCTTGCAAAAGCCAATGCTTCTGTCGGCGGTTTGAAATCTGCATCTCCGTACACTGAAACATTCCAGATGAACGGAACCATGTTCTACCGCGCTCGTTTTGTTGGCTTTGCCAGCAAGCAGGCGGCATGGAATGCATGTGCAGCTCTGAAAAAACAGAAATTCGGTTGCTACGCGATCGCTAACTAAAGAATGAACCTCGTGTTTTGTCGCCACGTATATTGTGGCGACCGTTGAAAAAACCCGCAATGTTTTGAGTGAAAGGGTTTCACAATGTCGAAGATGTACGATGTGCACTCTGCTGGTTCTTTACGGGAGCCATCCGACTGGAATTTTTATGCAGTTGAAGCAACGCCTAAACCGTCGCTTTTCTCTGTACAATTACTGCGTGATGCAGCAATGAGCCTCGTTGAGTTGCGTCGTGTTTCGCATTCTTTTCAGGCGCGTGATCTGGTGGCACTGTTAAAGTGCCATGCAGCGCGCAAGCAGCGTGTTGCGATGCCTAAGGCGACAATTCACATGAAGACGTGTGTGATGGGTGGTCGTCAGGCTGTGCGTATTGTTTTGAAGTGAAATAACGTGGCGGCTGATCTGAGCCGTCGCACTCTGTCTAGTTAAAATCAGAATCGTTCAGGGCGTGCCTCATGTAAAATGGGCGCGCTTTTTTGTTGCTTGAAATTTACGTAAAAAATAGCTGAAAGCCACAGCGTATCGAGGCTTTTGAAATGCTAAATGGATTGTGGCGAATAATGGAGATTTAGGCGGGGTGCGCCACTTTCAACGATAATCATATGATTTGAAGAAAGTGGCGCGAGTGACGGGGCTCGAACCCGCGACCTCCGGCGTGACAGGCCGGCACTCTAACCAACTGAGCTACACCCGCGCATCTCATTCCGGTTAAACCGGAACTTGGTAACAGACGTTTCCGTCTGGTGTGAGGCTCGTTTAAGGCGTTCGTGTGCGCCTGTCAAGCGAGCAAACTGAAGAAATGTGCCGAATGTTGATAAGAATGCAAAAAACTTTGAAAGAATGGGATTTAGCGCGTTATTTTGAAGGGTGAAATGCAAAAAGTGCCGATTTATCAGTCAGCTAGGGTGAATTTCATTTTCAAAAA
>JAEWHQ010000119.1 GCA_023387715.1 Pseudomonadota bacterium
CCTTCAAACCGTGCCCGAAAGAACGAACCGAGGAATTCTCCCTCGCTCAAACAAGTGGTAAAGTGGTTGGTATTGTCACTTTGCCCATCATAAATCATCACATCTTCAGGACGAATAGCAGCAATGACATTGCGGTTTTTATGGCCTTTTGTATCTGCAAAAAGTTGCTTATTACCAATTTGAATACAATTCTCAGCAATAATTTCTGCATCGACAAAATTCATTTCGCCAACAAAATCAGCCACAAATTTACTTGCCGGATTATGATAGATTTCTTCCGGCGTTCCGACTTGTTCAATCCGGCCATTGCTCATTACAACAATGCGGTCAGCCATCGTCAAAGCTTCATGCTGGTCATGTGTCACCATAATAGTGGTCACTCCCAGATTACGCTGGAGATCTTTCATCTCACGACGCAGATGATGGCGAACTTTGGCATCAAGCGCAGAAAGCGGCTCGTCCAATAATAAAAGTGAAGGTTCGGTTGCCAGCGCCCGTGCAAGTGCTACACGTTGCTGCTGCCCGCCCGACATGCTGGCCGGATATTTATTGCCCTGATCAGGCAACCCAACCGTCTCTAAAAGCCTGGCAACTTTTTCGCGTACAGAACTACGCGATAACTTACGTCCATGTAAGCCGTAGGCAATATTTTGATTGACCGTCAGATTAGGAAACAGTGCATAAGACTGGAAAACAATACCGAAATCACGCATCGATGGCGGCAAAGCCGAAACGTCACTGCCATTCATATAAATTCGGCCATCGCTTTGAATATCCAGCCCTGCAATGGCGCGCAAAAGCGTGGTTTTCCCGCAGCCGGAAGGTCCTAGAAAACAGATAAACTCACCTGTCCATATATCTAGAGACACATCTTTGAGGGCCTGAAAGTCAGCAAATTGCTTGGTAACATGTTCAATACGAACATGAGGCGGCTTCGCTTGGAAAAAACCAGTATCTTCTTTGCTCATAACATGGCTCATTTTGAAAGTTACAGACGGCTGAAAGCCGCTGCCGATGCGTGATTTATCGACAGCGGCCTGTTTCATGCTCTAGTTTTTAGGCGCACTTTTACCGTCGTAGCGCTTGCTCCATTCAGCCAAAATCCGTTCGCGATTTGAGGCTGCCCATGCAAAATCATTATCAATCATTTTTTCTTCGACATTAGCGGGGAAATTTTTAACATCCACTGCAATGCCCGGCACGGCCAACACTGCAAAGCTCTTATTGTAGATTTTCATCGCTTCATCGCTAATAGCAAAATCCATCAGCTTCTGCGCGGCTTCAATCTTATCGGTATCAGCAATGATCGCGACAGATTCAGCGTCCCAGCCAGTGCCTTCTTCAGGCACGATCACTTCCACAGGCGCACCGCTGTTTTTTTCCTGCGCGCCGCGGAAGTCAAATGAAACACCAATGGCGACTTCACCGCGCCCCGCATCTTTACAAGGCTTTGAACCCGAGTGCATATAAGAGGTGATGTTCTGATGCAGGCCGTCCATATAGGCCCAACCCTTTTCTTCACCCATCATCTGCAACCATGCAGAAACGTCCAGAAAACCAGTGCCCGATGATGCCGGATGCGGCATAGCGATCATGCCTTTATATTCCGGCTTGGTCAGGTCAGCCCAGCTTTTCGGCATGGCAACACCCGCTTTTTCCAACTCTACTGTGTTAACACACAAAGCGCCTGACCATGCGTTGAAACCCAGCCAGCTAGGCGGATTAGCAGCATCACGAAAACGCTTATCCAAACGCTCAACGCCCGGAGGGGCATATGGCTGAAGCATTTCTTCTTGCTTCAAAAGCAACAGTGAAGTTGCAGCCAAACCCCAGACCGCATCTGCCTGCGGATTGTTTTTTTCAGCCAGCAATTTGGCCGTTACGATACCAGTTGAATCACGGATCCAGTCAATTTTAATATCCGGATTGGCTTTTTCAAATGCCGCTTTCAGCTCAGGCAATTGCTCAGCTTCAAAAGCAGTGTAAACTGTCAAAGTCGTGTCGCTAAGTGCGGGTGCAGCAACAAGTACAGCGGCAGACATAACGGAGGCGTATAAAATGCGTTTCATCGGAAATCCCATCTGAGGGTGAGTGGCGACGAAACAGCACTAACTTATCTATATGACAGTTCAATGAAATGAAATTATGTATAGATTTAACCTATAAAAATATAATCAAGCCTTAGGTATAGCACCTGTGAAAGATGTTTCCTGACAGCCCGCGACCTCCAAAAACGCATTAACGGCTGCATGATCACGGCACTCAGGCAAACAAACAAGATAGTGACCGATCTCAAGCTTAGGCTCGAGTGGCACGACATCTATATTTTCATCTGGCTGTACTTCGCCTTCAATAGCGCAACAAAGCCCGATGCCCGCTGCTGCTGATGCATATGCTACATCAAGTGTGGAAACCTCTAAGATACAGTTCAGCTTAAAATTTTGCTGTTCGGCAGCCTGATCAAGCAGTTTTCGTGTGCCAGAAGATTGGTTCCACAAGACCAATTTTTCCTGTGCTAAAGCCTGCATCGGTAAAAATCCGGTTTGTAGTGCTGGATGACCTTTACGACCATAAATCATCACGCGGCTGCGCGAAAGTTCTGCACAATATAAACGACTATCAGGACGTTCCATAGAAACCGCTG
Organism: Pseudomonadota bacterium; assembly: GCA_023387715.1. Lineage (GTDB taxonomy): Bacteria > Pseudomonadota > Alphaproteobacteria > Rhizobiales > Rhizobiaceae > Paenochrobactrum > Paenochrobactrum glaciei. The sequence goes on from JAEWHQ010000119.1 coordinate 2,645, forward strand.
CAATATCCAGCGCACCTGAAAGCACGTCTTCCATCAATTTTAACGATGGCCCACCATGCGTATTTAATCGCACATTCGGATATTTTTGTACGAATGCTGTTAAACTGTTCATCACCAATCGATGCGCGCTAAAGCCAAAACTCAAACTGCCCATAGTCAGTTGCGCACCGGCTCCGATAGCTTCATCAACATCGGCAAGACATTTCAAAGTTATACGAATTTTAGCGAGCAGTTCTTCAGCACCAGGCGCTAATTGAACTGTATAACCATTACGAATAAACACCCGCCGACTGCACAGACGCTCAAAGGCCTGCACCTGAGATGAAATAGTCGGCTGACTAATACCCAGATCATCTGCTGCCAATGAAAATTTACCTGTTCGTGCAAGTGCTTCAACAGCTTTCATCTGGGCAATGGTAATACTCAAAAACTTCGTCTCCGGTTCGTAATCAAAGCCTTATACTATAAAAAGATAATGATTATAAAACAGGATGTATCGAGCAATGACTATTCCAGTCAGAAATATATTTTAATTACCCAAATAAGGGTTTAATAATCTGCTTTAAATAGTCTTGGCATATCCTCTACATTCCCCGCCACCTTCATCACGAGCTTAGCAGGTCTTGCATTATTAGGCACGATTGGCGGCAGTTTATCGAGCGCTTTAAGTGATGCATCTACGCGAGAGGCCTCATTGATTACGTTTTTAGCCTCGGCTGCCAATATTAATATGCTTGGTATTGGCGGTGCTTTTTGGGGATTGGTGATTGGCTTGTTTGCTTATGTTGTGTTGAACACCGGCTTGCGTCGTTCGGCTTGTTAGCGTTGGTTAGGCTTCGGTGCTCGCCCTCCCCTTTTTCTTTAGGTAATATTAGAATGCAAAAAAGCTCAAGTTTTTAACTTGAGCTTTTTTATCTGGTTGCGGGAGCACGTAACCACCGATACCGACATTTAATAAAAGTCTGTATCTAAACCATATTATACTGAAGCCTTGTCATCGGTCGTCATTCAACGAAGCGCGGCATCACGGAAATCACGCAGCCATGCCACATCATCACCTGAAAGCGTGTCAATCAGCCCTTCACGCAACCAAGCCGACAAATCTTCCTTCCAATTAAGACCTGAACGCTTTGCTTCTTCAAAAGAGCCAGGCTTATAAGCATGACAACGAATGGCAATACCTTCGTCGTGCAAACGCCTGGCATCTTCCGGATCAAAAACCGACAAATCGATGCACAATTCATCAAGATTGGCAGCCTTTGCAGCCGCTACCGGATCACCAAGACGCTCATGCAAAATCCCTCCTGTACGGATACCCGGTATTGCGTCTTTCACTTCTTTCAAATGCTTATGATCGAAAGAAATCATCATGACGCGTCCCAGATCACGCGGATCTGCAACAACGGACTTCAAAGCTTCAATGTAAATATCAGGATTACGTTTTTCTTTAATTTCGGCTTCAATCACCAGATCAAGTTCATGAGCGGCCGCGATGACATCACGAAAGCTCGAAATACGCTCACCAGCAAACTCAGCGCCAAACCAAGCACCGGCATCAAGCTGCCCAACTTTGGCAAGGGTCATATCACTGACAGCACCAACACCATTAGTCGTGCGATCAACCAGCAGATCATGAATGACAACTATTTCGTTGTCCTTTGTCAGTACTGTATCAATCTCGATACTGCTGCCGCCATGATCACGGGTAGCTTTAAAAGCCGCAATTGTGTTTTCAGGTGCACAATCACTGTGTCCACGATGGCCGCAAATATGAATGAAACCATTTTCACGAGCGAGAAAACTCTTACGCATTAAGCAATTCCTATATTGGTTAAGAGTGATTGATTAGAGTTTACCAAGACCCGATGCCATCACATCTTCTTTGAGCATGCGCTCGGCAATGAAGAAAATAACAAGCATCGGAAGAAGAAGGAGAAGCGTGACAACTGCGGCGGTAGGCAAGACCAGCACATCACCGCCCAGATAGCTCCAAAGCCTGACTGCAAGTGTCTGGACTTTCGGCGCGCCAACCATGAAGCTTTTTTCAAACTCCTCAAATGAGGCGATGAAGTTCAACAACCCGGCAGCGAGGAAGCCCGGCCAGGCAAGCGGCAGTGCAATTCTTGTTACCGCCACCCGTTGTGTCGCGCCCAATGTACGCGCCGCAAGGATCAGCTCCTGCGGAATGCCCTCAAGCGTGGCTGTTAAGATGCGGATCATCAGCGGTAATGTGCCGATTGTTTGTACTAAAATGACACAAGCGACAGTGCCGGAAAGACCGAAAACAAAGAAGAGCTCTCCAAGGCTGACGGCCACTACAATGCCTGGAACAATCAGTGGTGCCAGAACAAAAACCTCGACAGCACGTTTGTATCGAAAAGGAAATTGCGCCAACGCCCAAGCGGTTGGAAAAGCCAGCAAGCCTGTCAGAAATGTAACTGTGACAGAGACAAACAAGCTTAGCATCGCCGAAGGCAGAATTTGCCGGTCGGATAAGACCTCGCTCCATGCAGATAAGGAGAATGAACGAGGAAATATATCAGGAGGGAACCATCCGGTTTGCGGGTCGTAAAACGCCCACATTCCGAGCACTACCATCGGAAAAAACAAAGTGATGGTCAGATAAAGATAAAGCCCTGAGCCAACCCTGATCTGCGTTCGTTTATTGTGTGAAAAAGCACTCATCTCAGTCTCATCCGTTTCTCTTTAAACGTGAGCCAGATTGCCCGCCTGCACTGATGATCGCGTAGTAAATGAGCAGAATACTGATCGCGACCACACTCAATAAAGTTCCCATTGCATAGACCATCGGCCAGTTTCCGTGCTGGAATCCTTCTGTATACATGCTCACACTAAGCGGCAGAGGATAGACAGGTCCGAGCAAGCTAGGGATGACAAATGAACCAAGGGAACCAATGAAACTTAAAAGTACCGCCGCAGTAATTCCCGGCTGTGCCAAAGGCACTTGAACCCGAAAGAACACGGTTATCCGGCTTGCCCCCAGCGTGCGTGCAGCGGAGAGGATATCTTTATTGATGGCCGCCATCGCACCGGAAATAATCAAGGTCATGAAAGGAATGGCCTTCCACGAAGACGCAATGATCGCGCCTAATCCCCAGCTATCACGCACAAGCCGCGGAATTTCCAACCCAAAGGGCGCAAAAAGACGTGAGACCATGCCGCCGCGATCCAACATGATCAACACCAGAAAGCCAGCAACAATACCAGGCACTACCAAAGGTATACGGTAAAGTGCACCAAATATTTTCCGGCTTTTTTCATTGGCCAGCATCAATGCAGACAAAGGCAAACTCACTAGCAAAGCCAAGATTGTAGGCGCAAGCCCCAGCCAGACTGAAAACATCAACCCGTCCAGATATACCGGATTGGCAAATAGTGTTGCCCATGTATCAAGGGTGGGGAAACTGACATCAGGCCTATTGCTTGAAAAACTGCCAATAAGAATACGCACCAATGGCAAACCAAAAAAGATCAGCAAGTAGCCGACGCCAGGCAACAGGCACAAGATAAGTGTTACCCGGCTCACTTTATTGGCAGAACTCATAACACTGCCCCCGTGGCCGGTTTGAAAGTTTTCAGCAAATGCAAGCTGGCAGGTGCTTTCAATTTAACCTTTTGGCCATTCGCCATCACACCTGTGCTGCCCCCCGTCACAACAGAACGAAGGGTTTTATCCCCCACTTTAATCCAATATTGCGTCACTGATCCCATGAAGATGGATTGCTCAACAATTCCATCTCCTGCATTGTCCGTTGCTTCAATCACCAGATCTTCAGGGCGGATCGCAATCCCTTCAATGTCGGTCGCATCCGGATTTTCAACCGGTCGAATTTCGCCCCATGGCAAATGGCATTGCCCCTGTGTGATCTCTGCTTCAATCACATTGGTCATGCCGAGAAACTCTGCGGTAAAACGAAATTTTGGACGCCTGTAAAGATCAACAGGCGTACCGCGCTCAACGATTTCACCACCTTTCATAACCACTATTTCGTCAGCCAAAGCCATCGCTTCGGTTTGATCGTGGGTTACGTAAATAGATGTTATTCCTAGTTTTTGTTGCAATGTACGAAGATCTTCGCGCAAGCTGTCACGCAGTTTTGCATCCAGATTAGACAAAGGCTCATCAAACAAAAGCACATCAGGTTCAATAACGATGGCACGCGCCAATGCCACACGTTGCTGCTGCCCGCCCGATAATTGACGCGGTAATCTTTTGGCGTGCTCACCAAGCCCCACCAGTTCAAGCGCTGCCTGAACACGTGTTGCGATCTCCGCTTTCGCAACACGCCGCATTTCCAACCCGAAAGCCACATTTTTTTCAATCGTTATATGCGGGAAGAGCGCATAGGTTTGAAAAACCATTCCGAAGTTGCGTTTTTCCGGTGCCAAGCCATCAAGCCTGCGTTCACCAAGCCAAATCTCGCCCGATGAGGGATCTGTAATGCCGGCTATTGAGCGCAATAATGTGGTTTTCCCGCACCCCGAAGGCCCCAGTAGCGTAATAAAACGACCGGCAGGAATTTCTAGATTAAGCCCTTTTAAAACTTGGGTCTGCCCAAAATTTTTGAATAGGTTGCGTACAGATATGGAGCAATCCATGACTGATCCCTTTAGCTGTCAGCAGCGGCGCTTGACCGCCGCTGCAATTCATTATCGATTGGATTATTTGCGCAATACATT
>JAEWHQ010000182.1 GCA_023387715.1 Pseudomonadota bacterium
GATGATCGTGTGTCGCTGGTTCTTATTATTGAACAGTTCCTCAATGGCCTGCAATTTGGCGTGATGCTATTTTTGATGGCGGCAGGGCTGACCCTCATTTTCGGTGTTATGGGCATTATCAATCTGGCTCATGGCTCGCTTTTTATGTTTGGCGCTTTTGCCTGTGCGGCAGTTGCGGCTTATACCGGCTCATTTTGGATCGGGCTGATGGCAAGTCTCGCAGGTGCTGCAGCGGCTGGCGCATTGATGGAAATTACCGTTGTGCGAAGGCTCTACGGACGCGAGCATCTGGATCAGGTTTTAGCGACTTTCGCGCTGATTTTGATCTTTTCGGATGCAACGCGCTATGTTTTCGGTTCATTTCCGCTCTATCTCGACATTCCGCCTCTGTTGCAAGGCTCAGTTACATTGCCGGGCGGGGCGCATTATCAGCTTTATCGTCTGACGATTATCGGCGCTGGTATTTTGGTCGCGCTGGGGCTTTATCTTCTCATCAACAAAACGCGTCTTGGAATGCGTATTCGTGCCGGTGAATCTGATCGCGAAATGATCAGCGCATTGGGTGTTGATATTGCCAAGCTTAATACGATTGTTTTTGCTCTTGGTGCAGCACTTGCAGGTTTTGCCGGTGCGCTGGTGGGGGCTTTACAATCTGTGCAGGTGGGCATGGGCGAACCGGTGCTTATTCTGGCCTTTGTGGTGATTGTTATTGGCGGTATCGGCTCAATTAAAGGCGCGCTTTATGCGGCAATTCTGGTGGGCGTGGTTGATACATTGGGGCGGTTTTTGCTGCCAAAGCTGTTTGCGCTGTTCATTCCGCCGTCACAGGCCTCCACAACCGGTACAGCCCTTGCTTCCATGCTGATTTATATTGTCATGGCGATTATTCTGACATTCAGGCCAAAAGGCCTGTTTGCGGCTGAGCGATAGGGAAGTTTGATGAAAACAGAAACTCTTTTCAATCTTTTCCTCGCTCTCGTTCTGCCATTGGTCGCAATGGTGGCTTATTGGATAGGCGAGCCGTTTTATCTCAATTTAACCACGCGTATTGCGGTTTTGGCACTTGCAGCCACCGGTTTAAACCTGGCTCTTGGGCTTGGCGGGCTGGTTTCCTTCGGTCATGCGGCCTTTTTTGGCATTGGCGGCTATGTGGCGGGCATTTTTGCCACGCATGCTATGTCCGGCACGCCCTTTATTGAATGGCCGTTTGCTATCGGCGCAACCAACCAGATGCTGGTCATCTGGATTGTCGCGATGCTGGTTGCAGGGCTTGCTGCACTGGTGATTGGCGCGATCAGTTTGCGCACTTCCGGCGTTTACTTCATTATGATCACGCTCGCTTTTGCGCAGATGGTTTATTATTTTGCCATTTCATGGCCGGCCTATGGTGGTGAAGATGGCCTCTCAATGCCGGTACGCAATACGTTTTTCGGTCTTAATACATTTGACCCGCTTAATCTGTTTTTGATTGCTTATCTGGTGTTGATGGCGGTAATTTATGGTTTTTGGCGGCTGACAAACTCGCGTTTTGGTGCTGCTTTGCAAGGTGCGCGCCAAAATGAGGTGCGGCTTGCTTCCATTGGTATCAAACCGTTTCAGATCCGCTTAACCGCTTTTGTGCTTTCAGCGATGATCACAGCATTAGCGGGGGCGCTTTTTGCTGATCTTAATCGTTTTGTCAGTCCGACAATGCTGTCATGGCATATGTCGGGTGAGCTGATCGTGCTGATTGTGTTGGGCGGAACGGGACGCTTGTTCGGGCCTTTTGCGGGTGCTGTGCTTTATGTTCTGTTTGAGTTTGCGCTGGGCAGCACGGTGGAACATTGGCAGTTTTTCTTAGGGCTGATCTTGCTGGGTGTGGTGATGTTCGCACGCGGAGGATTAATCGGCCTTATTGCGGGGAAGGCACGTCATGGCTGAACCAATTCTCTCTATTCAGAACTTGAAGAAGACATTTGGCGCTCTTAAAGCTACGGATGATGTCAGCGTTGATTTACGTAAAGGTGAGATTCATGCGCTTATTGGCCCTAATGGAGCGGGCAAATCAACGCTGATTCATCAAATTGCGGGCACTTTGCGTCAGAACAGCGGGACAATTCACTTCAATGGTGCGGAAATTTCCGATCTGTCTGTCGCAGAACGCGCACAATGCGGTCTGGGGCGGACATTTCAAATTTCGTCTTTGATGCCGGAATATTCAGCACTGCGCAATGTCACTTTGGCGCTGCAATCAAGGCAAGGCTCAAGCTTTCGCTTTTGGAAATCAGCGATCACAGATCGCGCGCTGGTGGATGAAGCAGAAGAAATTTTGCAACGCGTCGGGCTTTATGAACGCCGTTTGGTTGTCAGTGCGGAGCTGTCGCATGGGGAAAGGCGGCAATTAGAAATAGCCATCGTGCTGGCTTTGCAGGCAAAAGCGCTGTTGCTGGATGAACCGATGGCCGGTATGGGGCCGGAAGGTTCCTTAGCGCTGACCGGTTTTCTAGATAAATTACGCGTTCAGGCACCTATTTTGCTGGTTGAGCATGATATGGACGCTGTTTTCGCGCTCGCAGATCGCATTTCGGTGCTGGTTTATGGCCGCGTGATTGCAACGGGCAGCGTCAGTGAAATCCGCAATAATCCGCTGGTGCGGGAAGCCTATTTGGGGGAGGGGCATTAAATGTTGCTGCAAATTGATCAGCTTGAGACATTTTATGGCGCTTCACAGGCTTTGTTTGGCGTTGATCTCTCTATTGCCAAAGGCGAGGTGCTGGCGCTGATGGGGCGCAATGGTATGGGTAAAACCACCACAATCAGCTCTGTTTTCGGGCTTAATCCGGCAAAACGTGGCAAAGTGGTTTTCAATGGTACCGATATCACCAAGCAAAAACCTTATAAGATTGCCCGTCTTGGCCTTGGCCTTGTGCCGGAAGGGCGGCGTTGCTTTCCAAATCTGACTGTTAATGAAAATTTGCTGGCTTCTGCGCGCCATGGAGAATGGACGATTGAAGCGGTGCGTAAGCTTTTTCCGCGTCTTGAAGAGCGCGGCCAGCAATCTGCCCAGACGCTTTCGGGCGGTGAGCAGCAAATGCTGGCGGTTGGACGTGCTTTGATGACCAATCCGGAACTGATCGTGCTGGATGAAGCCACAGAAGGGCTGGCACCTGTTATCCGGCAGGAAATCTGGAAAGCGATCCGTGCTTTAAAAAACACCGGACAATCGATTATCGTCGTTGATAAAACTCTGTCGGAATTGCTCCCCGTTGCTGATCAATGTGTGATTTTGGAAAAAGGTGTCACAGTCTGGCGGGGCACACCGGATAATCTTGATGCCGATGTGCAGGAGCGTTATCTCGGCGTTTGATAAGTGATTGATAATATGTAGTTTTAAAAGTTTATCTTATCAAGGCACGTCATGCGGCAGGGCATTATTTTTTGTTCGAATATAGGGGGCTATTCTTCCTTTTTCAGAAATACATTCTAATTTCAGTGATACTGTTGATGATTCTTCTCAACCATTCGGGCTGAAACAGGGACTTTTATTGATGACATTACCCCAAATTCTGGCCTCGGGCACAATTGCGCTGATGATGGCAGCCTTTTTCTGGGGCAAGTTCCGTTATGATCTGGTGGCGGTTTGTGCGCTTTTATTGGGCATAGCAGTTGGCGTTGTAC
>JAEWHQ010000228.1 GCA_023387715.1 Pseudomonadota bacterium
TTATCCAGATCCGCATCACCAAAAAGAATTTGCGGTGATTTTCCGCCCAGCTCCATATTGCAAGGGATAGCGTGTGAGGCGGCTGCTTTCAGCACGCGCTCACCCGTTGGCACCGAGCCGGTAAAGGTGATCTGGTCAATGCCTTTATGGCTGGCCAATGCATCACCAATCAGCGAACCGCGACCATTGATGAGGTTAACCTGACCGTCGGGCAGGCCTGCTTCCTGACATATTTTGACAAACTCATAGGCTGATAAAGGCGTTTCGGTCGCAGGTTTGATAATAACCGAGCACCCGGCGGTGAGAGCAGGGGCAACACCACGGGCAATCAACTGGAACGGATAGTTCCAAGGGATGATGTGGAGCGACACGCCGATGGCATCTTTGACTGTCCAGTCAGACCAGTCCGGCCCCAACGGAATGGATGAGCCATGCTGTTTGTCGGCAACGCCTGCATAATATTCAAAGAAACGTGCGGCACAGTCGACTTCCCAATAGGCATCGCGCAAAGGTTTGCCGCTGTCTTGGGCTTCCAGCTTGGCGATTGCGTCGCGGCGCTCAAGAATCAGCTCGCCGATTTTATGTAAGATACGGCCGCGTTCAAACGGGCGTAATTTAGCCCATGGCCCTTGATCGAAAGCCTTGCGGGCGGCCTCCACCGCAGCATTTACTTCATTTTCACCGGCGCGGACAAAGCGGCCGATGACTTTTCCGGTGGAAGGATCGCGGCTTTCCCCGACACCATCGGAACCTTCATGAATTTCTTTGCCACCAATTAATAACGGAATATCGCGCAATTCAAACTCCTCCAGTTTGTTTTATGTGCATGATTGATACACGGTAAACCAATATGTATACAAATTATAAAATATTGTCGACATTTAATCTGCACATGTGTATGTGTCATGTTAGACAACTCTGGGAGGTGGAGAATGGAACTGGGACTTCAGGGCAAACGCGCTCTGATAACAGCAGCATCACGCGGTCTTGGCCGCGCGGCTGCCATTGCTTTGGCGCGTGAGGGGGCGTCATTGGCTGTTGCAGGACGCAATCTGGCGGCTATGCAAGGTTTTGTTGACGAGCTGAAAGCCGCAGGCGCGGCACAGGCTGTCGCGGTGGAAATTGATTTGTCCAAGCGCGAAACTTTGCAAAGCGGTGTTCGTTCAGCAGTCGAAGCGCTTGGTGGCATTGATATTTTTGTGGCGAATACAGGCGGGCCGGAATCGGCACCTTTTTTAGGTGTGAACCGTGAAAGCTGGGAAGACGCGCTCAATGAAAGCCTGCTTCCGATGGTCGATCTTTGCCATGAAATCTTGCCTCACATGCAAAAGAGCCAATTTGGCCGCATCATTTTTGTCACCACGGTGGGCGTGAAAATCGTTCAGCCGAATATGGTTTTGTCGGACTCTATCCGTCTGGCGGTGGTTGGCATGGCCAAATCTTTGTCGATCGAATTTGCGCATGAAGGCATTACGGTTAACTGTCTCTGTCCGGGGCCTTTTGCCACCGACCGGATGGAGTATCTGGTGACATCGAGCATGGAGCGCGATGCGCTCAGCCGCAGTGAGGCTGAGAAATTATGGCTTGGTGAAGTGCCGGTCGGCAAATTCGGTGATCCGGAAGATTTCGGCGCGATGGTTGCTTTCCTGTCTTCAAAACGGGGCGGGTTTATTACCGGCACGGCCATTGCACTCGATGGCGGAAAATCACGCGCATATTAAGGGAGAGAGAATAATGCTGAATAAGCAGATACAGCTTGATGGTGGTGGCGCTATTGTTAAATGGCTTCACGGTGCCGGTGTTAAGAATATTTTCTCCGTTTCGGGCGGGCCGATTAATCCGGTTTATCGGGCATGTGCCAAAACCGGCGTGCAACTGGTGCATGCGCGCCATGAAGCTGCCGCTTGTTATATGGCGGAGGCCAATGCCCGTGTGAATGGTGATGTGGGCGTGGCGATGGTAACGCTTGGGCCCGGTGTAACCAATACGGTGACCCCTGCGATTGTTTCCCATCTTGGCGGCACACCACTTTTGATTATCGGTGCACAATCAGCAATAACCAGTGCTGATAAAGGTGCGGGGATGACCTTTAATGTGCTGCCTGCCATGCAGGCGGTGACAAAATGGGCAGCACGCTGCACGGAAGCCAAACGCTTGCCGGAATATCTGGATATGGCATGGCGTCATATTTGGGCTGGCCGTCCGGGGCCGGTGTTTCTGGAAGTGCCGACCGATATTTTGCATCAGCTGATTGATGCAGATCCGGCAACAATTGCTACACAAGTGCCGGTTAAACCGGGGCGTCCGGGGAATTGCGCTGGCGATATCGCAGCTTTTACCAAAATTTTCAGTGCTGCCAAACGTCCTGTTTTGATCCTTGGGGATGATGTTTTCTTCAATCCGAGCGAACGCCTGCAGGAAGCGATTGAAAAACATCAGTTACCGTTTTTCACCATGCGTTTGGCGCGTGGTGCGGTAGATGAAAATCATGCCCTTTGGGCAGGCCCTGCCTATACGCCTTGCAACAGCGCCATACGTCAGGCACTCGCCGCCTCGGATTGTGTTATTCTGGTTGGCCATCATTTCGAGTTTGATCTCGAATTTGGTTCCGGTGTTGGCAAAGATACGAAAATCATTCAGGTCGCAGGCGATCAGACGATTTTGCATCGCAACCGCCGTGCAGATGTGGCGATCAACGCCTCTGCCTATCACTTCCTTTATGCCTTGGCAGAAGCACAAACGGGTGCCTTTGATGCCGGTTGGCGCGATGCGCTGATTGCTAAATGGAACGATGAACATCAAGCGCAGGCAGGTGAAGATAATGCGCAAGGGCTGCATCCGATCAATGCGATTGATGCTGTCACATCAGCTGCACCTGATAATACGATTTACACATCATCCCATGGCAATGTGGATTTTTGGGCGGATGCACGTTTGAAAGTGAAAGCGCCGGGGCGTTATTTGCGTGCTGGTCAATCGGGCACATTGGGTGCGGAAGTGCCTTATGGCGCTGGTGCTAATTTTGCTGATCCGCAAGCGCCGTCGATTGTGTTTGTCGGTGATGGCGGTGTTGGTTTCCATGTGACGGAACTTGATACGGCAGAGCGCTATGGCCGCGCTTTTATCATTGTCGTTTTAGATGATGAATCCTGGGCCGCCATCGCTCTCCCGCAGGAAATGTCTTACGGCGAGACCTATGAAATGGCACTGCCGAGACGCGACTGGGCAAAACTGGCGGAAGCTTTGGGCGGTAAAGGCTATCACGCCAAAACCAGAGAAGAGATTGGCGAGGCGGTCAAACAGGCAATCGCCAGTGGCAAACCGGCGATCATTCAGGTGCCGGTGCGCAGCGTCATCAGCCCGTACATGGAATATATTTCTTAATCTAAAGTCTGAGCTGTGCTGTGTTTTCTTTGAAAATGCAGCGCAGTTTGAACCTTGCCGATTATGACATGACTGATAAACTGGAGGGATAAATGAAAATCTGGAAAGATGGCGACAAGCATGGCATTACGCCGCCTAATCATTTTGGTGGTTTGAACGTATTGGACATTGTACCTTTTGCGGGTTCCAATTTTTGCATACAGGTTTCAAAAGCGCCAAAAGGGGGCGGAGGGGAGCTGCATCATCATGACGACGTGTCGCAAGTCTTTTATATTGCGTCGGGTGCTTTAACCTTCGATACAGGTAAAGAGCGTTTTACTTTAACCCAAGGTCAGGCAGTTCTGTTCGAGCCGTTTGATCCGCATTATACCATTAATGAACAAGATGAAGAATGCGTCAGCATTGTCATCACAGTCAAACAATAACAATATTTTCGTCGGAACATGAACGCCGGTTCTGATTTCCTCACACGAGAACCGATAAAGCGCAGATGGCAAAAGAATGAACGTAACTTTGGATCAGACCTCTTCACCAGCCAATTTAGTCCAGATTTTGGAAGACGACATTTTAAGTGGTCGTCTGCATCCGGGCACGAGGCTTGATGAGCAGGCACTGGCTAAAAGGTTCGAGGTTTCACGCACACCTGTGCGTGAGGCACTGCGCCATCTGGCTTCCAGCGGTTTAGTGGAAATCAAGCGCAATCAGGGTGCAACCGTGATGGAACTGACAACGCGCAGCGTTGTTGAAATGTTTCAGGTGCTTGCGGAAATGGAAGGTTTGGCTGCCCGTTTATGTGCACGCCGGATGACAAGAGCCGATATTGAAGCTCTGCGCGTGGAAAATGATATTTGCCGTGCAAAGGCCGGTGAGGATGATCAAACCGGTTTTATTCTGGCCAATAATGCTTTTCACGATGTTATCTGGCGCTGTTCACAGAACCAGTTTCTCTATCAGGAAGCGTACAAACTGGGAAAACGCCTCAACCCTTATCGTCGTTATGTGACCCATCCGAGACGAATGCAGGAAAGCTGTGATGATCATGCCCGTTTGCTGCAAGCTATTGAAAATGGCGACGGCGAACTGGCTGACCGTTTAATGCGCGAGCATGTGGAGCTGATTGCGGGCGGTGCGGCAGATGTTGTGGTGGCACTCGAAAGCAGTGTTTTAAGCAGCACTGATTAAAGCGCATTACATGCCAGCATGAAACGGTTTCATCCGATCTTCGTCTAAGGGTGAGCGGCACAGTGGTTTTTCGATGATGAAAAGCCGCTCTTGTTCCGGTGCAAATTATTGTCCGACTTTTATCAAGCCGGCTTAAGGCCGGATGGCATCTATTCGCATGGGAGTGAAGCGAAATGACGGATATTCGTCTGGTCGAAAATAAATCGGCACAAAAAGGTCAAAAACTTGATCATGGACAATCGCTGATCGCCGGTATTGCCGGTGTTGAAGAGGTAAAATCCTTTTTAAGTGCATTTCCTGACTATCAGCCGACACCTTTGGTGGAACTTAAAAATCTGGCACAAAGCCTCGGCCTTGATACAGTTTTCTTTAAAGATGAAGGTGGTCGTTACGGCCTTTCCAGCTTTAAGGCGCTTGGTGGCGCTTATGCGGTTGCGCGTGTTGTGCACGCTTATGTGGAAGAAAAGCTTGGCCGCAAAATTGCGCCGTCTGAACTCACCAGCGATGAATGTAAAAAAGTGGCGAGCGAATTGACAATTTGCTGTGCGACAGATGGCAATCACGGGCGCTCGGTGGCATCCGGTGCGCAGAAATATGGCTGCCGCTGTGTGATTATCTTGCATGAAAATGTCACACAAGGCCGTGAGGATGCGATTGCCCGTTTTGGCGCGGAAATCATCCGCACCAAGGGCAATTATGACGACTCGGTTGCGGCATCTTTCAAGATGGCAGAAGAAAACGGCTGGACGGTTATTTCTGATTTCTCCCGTGCCGGTTATACGGAAATTCCGGGTCTTGTTATGCAAGGCTATACGCTGATGCTCAATGAAATCTGGGAGCAGTCGGTCAAAGACTACAGCCATATTTTCATTCAGGCGGGGGTTGGCGGTCTGGCAGCGGTGGTTGCTGGTTTCTATCTCGACAAAATGGGCGAGAAACGACCAAAATTAATTGTCGTTGAGCCGCTGCGCGCCAATTGTCTGCAACGCAGTGCCGAGGCTGGTCATTCGCTTGCTATGGAACCGGGTGAAGAAACCATCATGGCGATGCTTGAATGCTATGAGCCATCACTTTCGGCATGGGAAGTGCTGGAAAAAGCGGCGGATTATTATCTGACCGTTGAAGAGGATATGGCGGTTAAGGCGCTTAAACAGCTGGCGCATCCGGTGGGCGATGATCAGTCGCTTAAAATTGGTGAATCCGGTGCATCGGGGCTGGCCGGTCTTTTAACTGCTGCGGCTGATCCGGCAATCATGGCCAAGCTTGGCTTGAAAAGTGATTCCCGCGTGCTGTTAATTGGCACAGAAGGCGCGACTGACGAAGCACTTTATCAGCGCCTGCTTGCCAGCTGATGTTTGTAAAATTTTAAACAAAACTCCGGACGGCAGCCGTGCCGCCCGGAATCGCGCGATAAAAATTTATAACAAAAATTATACAGTCGTTGCTGAATATGATTGAAGCGTACTTTGGCCGGTTCAAATATAAAAACAGGTCAGTATTACTTACCCATTGAAAAAATTGAATAATCTTCCGCTTTTATATCATGTTAAAATAAGGTCGGAATAAAATATTCAGTTTTAACGAACGAAAATTTCGTTTTGTGCCTTTTCAGGCATGTAATCTCAAGCAACTATCTTATTGATATTCCGTCTTAATTAGTTCAGACAAAGTATCAAAATGAGAATTGAGAGTTACGTTTGCAGTAAATTTCACCAGATAAAATACGGGAGACTTTATCTTGTCCATCAGGAAGATTCTTGTCGCTAATCGTTCCGAGATTGCTATCCGCGTGTTTCGCGCGGCCAACGAACTGGGGCTTAAAACGGTAGCCATATGGGCTGAAGAAGATAAACTTTCCCTCCATCGCTTTAAAGCAGATGAGAGTTATCAGGTGGGACGCGGGCCGCATCTGGAGCGTGATCTGGGGCCGATTGAAAGCTATCTCTCCATTGATGAAATTATCCGTGTTGCCAAATTATCCGGTGCCGATGCCATTCATCCAGGCTATGGGTTGCTTTCCGAAAGCCCTGAATTTGTTGATGCCTGCCGTGAAAATGGTTTGATTTTTATCGGCCCTAAAGCCGAAACCATGCGCCGTCTGGGCAATAAAGTGGCCGCACGTAATCTGGCTATCGAAGTGGGCGTGCCGGTGGTGCCTGCCACCGATCCGCTGCCTGATGATATTGAAGAAGTGAAAAAGCTGGCAGCCAAAATCGGCTATCCGGTGATGCTGAAAGCCTCTTGGGGTGGTGGTGGCCGCGGTATGCGCGCTATCCGCTCTGAAAAGGATTTGGAACGCGAAGTGGTGGAAGCCAAACGCGAGGCCAAAGCAGCTTTCGGTAAAGACGAAGTCTATCTGGAAAAGCTGCTGGAACGCGCACGCCATGTGGAAGTGCAGATTTTGGGCGACACGCACGGTAATGCAGTGCATCTTTTTGAGCGTGATTGTTCTATTCAGCGCCGCAACCAAAAGGTGGTCGAGCGCGCACCAGCGCCTTATTTAAGTGATGAAAAGCGTCAGGAAGTGGCGTCTTATGCGCTGAAAATTGCCAAAGCCACCGATTATATCGGCGCTGGTACTGTTGAATTTCTGATGGATGTCGATAGCAATGAATTTTATTTCATTGAGGTCAATCCGCGCATTCAGGTTGAACATACGGTGACTGAAGAAGTCACAGGTATTGATATTGTCAAAGCGCAAATTCACATTCTGGAAGGCTATGCCATTGGCACGCCGGAATCCGGTGTGCCTGCACAAGAAGACATTCATTTGCATGGCC
>JAEWHQ010000290.1 GCA_023387715.1 Pseudomonadota bacterium
GTTTATGTCAGCGGGCCATCGACATCATGGTCAAACCAGCAGCGCAGTGCCGCTGTGCGTGATGCGTCAGAAAAATTCAATCTAATTGCACAGACCGTTGCAACCATTGTGCCCTCTTTTGAGGCTGGGAAAAATGCCGTTGATGCGATTTTAAAAACGGGTGCCAGCTCGGCAATTGCCTTTGATGATTTGACGGCGCAGGGGGTACTCGCCGGCATGGCCGAGCGACACGTGATAGTGCCAAAAAATTTCAGTCTGATCGGTTGCGATGATGTGCTGGGTGCGATGACATATCCGGCTCTTACATCGGTTTCCAATCAATCAAGTGAGGCCGGCCGTGTCGCGGTCTCGCTGCTCATGGAAATATTGCAGGCCGGTTCCATCCGCGATGTGCGCCACACATTGGAAACGCATCTTGTTATTCGTGATACGATGACAAATATTCCGGCAGAATTTGCGCCTGCTGGCTAAATAAATTCAGGCGCTGCAATTTCTTACAGCGCCTGCGATGTGTCTATACGGTTTAATTAAATGCCGTCCGGATGCACATGCTGATAATAATCAGTAAGGCGCAATTGGCTTGCGGCTTCCTGGTCGGTGATGATGGTCGCATGACGGTGAAACTGCAATGCTGATGCAGGGCAAGCGGCTGAAACAGGCCCCTCAATCATATCAGCAACGGCTTGTGCTTTGTCGGCACCTGTTGCGATCAGCAGGCATTCACGCGCATCCAAAATAGTGCCGATACCCATTGTCAGTGCAAAACGCGGCGTTTCTTCACCTTCGGGAAAATATTGGCGGTTTGCGTTACGTGTGGTTTCGGTCAGCGTTTTTACGCGGGTGCGTGATGCAAGCGATGAGGATGGTTCGTTAAAACCGATATGGCCGTTTTTGCCAATGCCCAATAATTGCAATGAGATACCGCCAGCTGCGGTGATTTCCGCCTCATAGCGTTCACCTTCCGCATCCACGTCATCCGGCATGCCATGCGGCAGATGCGTGCGGGATTGGTCGATATCAATGTGCTGGAACAGAATATCACGCATATAGGTATGATATGAGCAAGGATGCTCCGGCGGAATGCCGATATATTCATCCAGATTGAAGGTTGTCACACCGGCAAAAGAGACGGCACCGGCCTGATAGGCACTGACGAGACGTTCATATAAAGGCACCATAGTGCCGCCTGTTGCAAGGCCGAGGACGGCCTTAGGCTTGGCATTAACGTGATCGATGATGATACCTTTGGCGCGCTCAATCGCTGCATCGCGATCAGGACAAATGAGAACTTTCACTGCAAACTTCTTTCTGTATGTAAGGCACGTCAAAGTGCATTATCATGTTGACCGCATCGATGAGCGACGTCGTTAGCTTCAGAATTATTGCCATCAAACAGTTTTTGCAAGCAGTCAGCGAGGCTTAGATCATTAAAATCTGCGTATCTTTTATAATTATCTGAAAAGTCTGCACATTTACTTTTAAAACGATTTAAATTTCAACGCATCCGGCCTGGCTGTTTTATCAAAAGCGGCTGATTTAACTCAACCGGTTTTATGGTAATTGCGAGTTATGCCTTATGTTTATAGGGCAAACCAGATGTAATGAGATTGTCGTAAAAAGGTGCATTGTGATGCCGAGCGAGATAAAACTGACCGAAGCAGAAATCGCCCGTTTTGGTAATGACCCGAAAACATCCTTTGCTGCTAATCTTGTTAAAGTACAGGAGCGTATTCAGGCTGCCTGTCAGCGTTCCGGTCGCAATATTGATGATGTGCGCCTGCTGCCGGTTACAAAAACCGTTCCGGCAAATGTCTTGCGCCTTGCTTATGCGGCGGGCATTTCTGATTTCAGCGAGAATAAATTGCAGGAAGCGCGTGATAAACAGGCCATTTTAAGCAAATATCCCATTAATTGGAGCATTATTGGTCATTTACAGACCAATAAAGTGAAATATTTGGTGCGCCTTGCGTCTGAGTTTCATGCGCTCGATAGTTTTAGACTGGCTGAGGAAATCAACCGTCGCTTGGATAATATGGATCGCGACATGGATGTTTTTGTGCAGGTCAATACATCCGGCGAGGAGAGCAAATATGGTTTGCACCCGGATGATCTTTTGCCCTTTGTCGAGCGACTATCGGATTATCCGCGTCTGAAACCGCGCGGTTTAATGACATTGGCAATATTCAGCAGTGATGAAGAACGAGTGCGCACTTGCTTTCGTTTGTTGCGTGATCTGCGCGATAAGGCGGTGAAGATTCACTCTGGCCTCACTCAGCTTTCGATGGGAATGTCGGGCGATTTTGAAACAGCCATTGAAGAAGGCGCTACCGTGGTTCGTGTCGGACAGGCGATCTTTGGTGCAAGACCGACGGATGACGCGTTTTATTGGCCGGGTTTTGCGCCCTCAAAAACAGATGATGCCAGCGCTACTAATATTAATGCGTCCTTGTCGCCCACCAGCACATAAGTGAGCCTGCACTAACCAGTAATGCGCCAAGCCAGAAGGAAATGCCTAAATTTTCACCCAGTAACTGCGCAGCAAAAAATGCTGAAAGCACGGGTGTGAAATAGGATGCCGTGGCAAGCACAGTGACATTGCCGTAGAGAATGCCGGTATTCCATGCGGCATAGCTTAAACCCATAGCGCAGGAGACGAGTGACAGCTCTATCAGCAGTTGCGGCGTGAAGTTAAAGACCTGATTTTCAGTGAAGGCAAATTGAACCCATAAGGCTGCTGCCGTCAGGATGAAAAACAGCGTTATGCCGTTACAACCTTCTGCAATTTTCTTGGTTAGAACGCAGTAAATGCTCCATATAATGGCCCCAGCAAAAGCAAGCCCATAACTAAGCGGGTTGGAACCAATGTTAACGGCCATATGGTGCAATGAAAGACCATTTTCACCACCCAATACCTTGCTGACACCTATCAGGCAGACAGTCATTCCAACAAATATAAGCGGACGTAATGTCTGCTTATTGGTTATCACGGTGAGTAAAAGCGTCAGGCTTGGCCAGAGATAATTGACCATGCTGACTTCGATGGCTTGGGTGCCAGAATCTGCAAAGCCGATAGAGAGTGACAAACACATCTCATAAGCGGCAAACAGAAGCCCGCCCCAAATAAGATATCGGCGCGGGAAAGCGGATAGTTTTGGAATACCTACTGCAATAAGCAAAATAACAGAGCTGAGCGTATAGACCATTGCGGCGCCTCCGACCGCGCCCAATGCTTCGGTGACAGATCGGACAAGGCCGACGATCGTGCTCCAAAGAAAAATGGCTGTTAAGCCTATGGCGGTGGCTCTGCTGTAACGCACTGAAAAATTTCTCGTTCTAAGGTTTGAAAGTATCCGCTTGATTAACCCCTTGCTAATTGATGCAAATGTTTTTGTACATCATTGAGCTGTGAGAGAGCATGGTCGTCAACAACTGAGTGACAGTATGAGGGGTCGCCGATTAAAGAGCTGTGCCTTGGGCTTTATTCTTTAAGGATGTGATTGAAAAGCTGACATATTTGTGTAGTCCTTGTGATGTTAAACAATCCATCACGTGACAGGAGCCCCCGCGATAAACTGACGGGGTGAAGAGTATGAGCCAGTCAGATAAATTTGCCCGTATCGCTGATCTTGAACCAAACCGCCTGGCCTTGGAAGAAATGCGCCATCACTTGCATGCGCATCCGGAACTTTCTTTTGAAGAAGAAAAAACGGCTGCTTATGTGGCGGATAAGCTTGAGGGCTGGGGCTATGAGGTGACACGCAATGTCGGCGGGCACGGTGTCGTTGGTTGTCTGACGGTTGGCACAGGCGGCCGCAATATTGCGATCCGCGCTGATATAGACGCTTTGCCAATTTTGGAAAAAACCGGCCTTGCTTATGCCAGTCAAATTGACGGTAAAATGCATGCCTGTGGTCACGATGGCCACACCACGATGTTGCTTGGTGCCGCTGAATATTTGGCACGTACCAAGAATTTTAATGGCACAGTCACATTGGTTTTTCAGCCGGCTGAAGAAGCAGGCGAGGGCAGTGGCGCACAAGCCATGATTGCTGACGGCTTGTTTGAGCGTTTTCCTGTGGACGCGATTTTTGGCCTGCATAATCATCCGGGCATGCCGGAAGGTACGGTGCTTTCTCGTTCAGGGCCAATGATGGCAGCGTCAGACACTGCTTTAATCCGTGTTATTGGTAAAGGTGGCCACGCTTCACGCCCGCATTTGACTGTTGATCCGATTATGGTTGCGTGCAGTCTGGTGATGGCACTGCAAACGGTTGTGTCACGTAATATTGATCCGACAGAAACCGCGGTTATTACTGTGGGCACGATCCATGGTGGTGAAGCTTCAAATGTTATTTCCGAACATGTCGATCTGGCTATCAGTATCCGTTCATTTTCACCGGCGGTGCGCGAGTTGTTGCGCAAGCGCGTTTGTGAACTGACCGAGCAGCATGTTGCAGCCTATGGCGCAAAAGCTGAAATCAAATATGAGCTCGGATATCCGGCTGTTGTTAATTCCGATGAAGAAACGGTTTTTGCCACAGAAGTTGCACGTGAACTGGTGGGTGACAGCAATGTTTCGACCTGTCCGCTTATTCCGGGCAGTGAAGACTTTGCTTACTTCCTGCAACATAAACCGGGCAGCTTTTTGCGACTCGGCAATGGTCTGGATTCTGCGGTGCTGCATAACCCGAAATATAATTTCAATGATGAAAATCTGACCGTCGGCGCAGCCCTTTGGGCTCGTTTGGCAGAGCGCTATCTGGCCGCTGGTGGCAATGTCTAATATAAGTTTTGTCTGATTTATTACGCCGGTATTTTGGAAATCTACCGGCGTGAAAGCCTGCGTTAGATGGGGTTCTCTGTTAAATTAGGATAGTCAATTTCATCTGCTGATTTTATCAGAATTTCTGCGACCCAAAGGCTGGTCTTGCGGCAAAAAAAGCATTGTTTCTATTCAACAAAATTATGCTTGATTTATCATATAAATTATATGAACTGCCTTGATATTATGGCTGCGTAATTTTTTTGAAGCTTAGTGCCGTTAGAGGTTTAAATGTCTGCGCAAGTGATTGCGATGATACTCGCACCGCTGTTAGGGTTGTTTATTGTCAGTATTGGCAATGGTTTCTTGTCATCATTGACAACCTTACGTCTGGATAGTGCAGGCGTATCCGAGACGATGATTGGTATCGTGTCATCCTCGTATTTTATCGGCCTGACGGTAGGCGCTATTTATCATGACCGCCTGATTGCGCGCATCGGACATATCCGTGCCTATAGTAGCTTTGCTTCGCTCATTACGGTGAGTGTGTTGCTGCAGGGCATGTACTTTGACGTGTGGTTTTGGCTAAGCCTGCGCTTTCTTTATGGTTGGGCGGCAATTGGTATTTATCTGGTTATTGAAAGCTGGTTGTTGTTGGCGGCCGATCAAAAAATGCGAGGCCGTATTCTGGCGCTTTATATGATAGCTTTATACGGCTCCGGTATGCTTGGCCAAATAGCACTTGGCACGGCAGATGCGATGGGCGCAGTTATACCATTTATGGCAGCGGCAATTCTCATTTCGCTTTCCGTTCTGCCCATTGTGATTTTGCCGCGCGTAACGCCGGTTGTTGAGCGTGTTGAAGCACTTAACCCGCTGGATTTGCTGCGTATGACACCAAGTGGTGTGATTGGTTGCTTTGGCTCCGGTATTGCAATTGCCGCCGTTTATTCTTTGTTTCCATTGTATTTGCAGCGTGCAGGTCTTGAGACCAGCGAAATTGGTACGATGATGGCGAGTGTGATTTTCGGTGCAATGGTGTTGCAATATCCGGTAGGGCGCTGGTCTGACAGGCGCGATCGCCGTATTGTGCTGATTACGCTGAGCGTTGCCTGTGCTTTATTGTCGGCATTGGTGATCACTTTGCCGCAAAATTCACCTTTGCTGATTGTGGTATTCTTTTTGCTGGGCGGCGCTATTTTTGCAATTTATCCGGTTGCTGTCAGTTTTGCGGCGGATAGTACGTCGTCAGACGCATTGGTGCGTATGATACAGGGTTTGTTG
>JAEWHQ010000309.1 GCA_023387715.1 Pseudomonadota bacterium
GCGGAAGCTGTCGAGCTCATGGCTTTCGGCACAGCAAAAGGACCAACGCGTTTCGGGCCTTTTTCACGGGTGATGTCAGCTGATTCGACAATCGTGCGTGTGGAAGGTCCACCGGAACCCATAATAATACCGGTTCGCTCGTTAGAAACCTGTTCTTCACTCAAGCCCGCATCAGCAATTGCCTGATCCATGGCAATGTGATTCCACGCCGTACCACGGCCGTGAAAACGCATATTGCGACGGTCAACCAGTGCTTCAATATCAATTTTCGGTTCGCCATGAACCTGACATCTGAAGCCCAGATCTGCATATTCCTGCGCCCGGCTGATGCCGGATTTCGCTTCACGAAGCGAGGCTGTCACCTCGTCGGTATTGTTTCCAATTGAGGATACGATCCCCATTCCGGTGACGACTACACGCCGCATAGCGCTCTCCTTTGACACCTGTGCCGTTCTTAAGTTGCTATCAGAACAGATAGGTGTGTTCTTCACATGTTTTGAGCGCGGCGTTAAAGAAAATCACTTTTCTGAACGCCGCGCTCATGAAAATTTGCCCAAATTTTTACTCTGGAGCAATCAATATTTTATAAAACTGACTTATTCGGCAGAACTGTCTTTGGAAAGACCAACGCGCAAATCTGTAGCCGTATAAATTGTTTCACCGTCTGCTTTAAGCCAGCCATCAGCTGTACCCAGTACAAGGCGGCCACGCATAACGCGTTTAAAATCAATGCCATATTGAAGCAGCTTGGTGTGCGGGCGCACCATGCCTTTGAACTTTACTTCGCCGGTTGAAAGCGCCATGCCGCGACCAGGCTCACCGAGCCAGCCGAGGAAAAAGCCGGTCAGCTGCCACATGCCGTCGAGGCCAAGGCAGCCAGGCATGATCGGGTTGCCCTGAAAATGGCATGGGAAATACCAGTCATCGGCCGATACATCATATTCAGCGCGAATATAGCCTTTGCCGTGTTCGCCACCGGTTTCTGAAATCTCGGTGATGCGGTGTACCATCAGCATTGGTGGTAGCGGGAGCTGGGCATTGCCTGGACCAAACAATTCGCCGCGAGCGCAAGAAAGGAGCTCCTCGTACCCGTAGCTCGATTTTTGTTCTGCCATTACGCCTCCAATTCAAATTCTGTCTGTGACCGGAATGGCCGGTCATGAATGATAAGCTTATGTTGTAGATAGTCTTAGCACAGACTGTTTCCAACAGTAAAACCATCCTGATAGCTTTTTCCCGCAATCAATGCTATGAGGAAGGCTATTGATAGTATTATTGTGACTGCATATATCAATGGAGCAGGCCAATGAGCAACACTTCGTTGCGTTTTTGGCGAATTTGGTACGAACTGTAACGGATAAAACGTGAGTATACCTGTTTTGCATGCAGATTCGATGTTGATGGAACACCGTTTACGTGACGCAGGTTTGCGGCCTACACGACAACGAGTCGCACTCGCCAGTTTGATTTTCGCACGCGGTGACCGCCACTTGTCAGCTGAAGAGCTGCACGAAGAGGCTGTGATTGCTGATGTGCCGGTTTCTCTGGCCACCGTTTATAATACGCTGCATCAGTTTACTGAAGCCGGCATGCTGCGCATCATCGCAATTGAAGGTGCCAAAACCTATTTTGATACCAATATTTCCGATCACCAGCATTTCTTCCTTGAAGGAGAAAATGTGGTGTTTGACATTCCGCACAGTGCAAAAGGGCAGCCTGTCGTGGCTAATATGCCTGATGCGCCTGAGGGCATGGAAATTGTCAATGTGGACATTATTGTGCGTCTGCGCCGTAAAAGTTGAAAACGGGTTTTAGAATCCGGCTTTTCAATACGAAATTTTAAAAAGCTCATGATGGATGTCATGAGCTTTTTTGTTATCTGAACTAGGTCTGTTGTCAAATATGAGGTTTAATCAAAAACCTCGCCCGGATAAGCGCCCCAAATCTCGCGCTGCGGCAGCCAGCCGCGCACTTTATTGACCTCTAAACGGCACCATTCGCCATTGCATTCGCGGATATTGGCAATAACGCCACTTTCCACATGGGCAACGATTGATGCTGTCGGTTCAGGGGAGGAGCGTAATTCCAGCAAGCGTTCGGATTTTTCCCAAGGGGCGGTAATGGCCGTACGTTTGCCTGATAAGAGTGACTGGTAAATCCAGCCCTCTGTCCCATCCGCATCACGGATACGGCGCCAATTGTCATATTCCTGAATGATCTCGACCGGCAGTCCGGCTTTCATGAAAAGCCATGAGACGGCATAATCGCGCCCCGGACCCACACGAATATTGGCACGCGCTGGTTTCAAACTGACAAAACGAGGCAGAGGCAGGCCGCTTTTGCCCACCGGTGTGTCGATTTTTTCTTCAGATTGCGCATGTACAGGTATGTTCAGGCTGAGGCCTAAAACGATGGCTGCGACTGCGACGGTGATGAATTTCAATAGTTTAGCAAGAAAAACCCGGTACACTTATCCTCGCTTTGACCCTTTTATTCGCGTCATTTCCACTGGCTGAAAGCAGCTTTAAGCTGCTTACGGCCGGTTATTTCAGGCACGGATTTGCATGATGATGTGAAATTGCTGCATCATGAACCCGTTTTCCTTTGTCTTTGTGAATGCGCCTTGATAGATAAGAAGCGCATGAAGTTTTTTGTGATTTTGCACCTTCTTGGTTAAGGAGGTCTCAACACAGATAAATTCGCTGTGGATTCGACCAAAAAAGAGGTGAATATGTCCGTCAGGAAGAAGCCGCTGGTTGTTCTTGCTCGCAAATTGCCCGATTCGGTTGAAACGCGCATGCGAGAACTGTTTGATGCGCGGCTGAATATTGATGACCACCGCATGACGCAGGCGGAAATCGTTGCGGCATTGAAAGATGCGGACGTGTTCGTGCCGACCATTAATGACATTATTGATGCATCAATGATTGAACAGGCAGGGCCTGATCTGAAGCTGATTGCCAATTTTGGTAACGGGGTCGATAATATTGATGTGGCTGCAGCTGCAAAGCGCGGCATCACTGTCACCAACACGCCCAATGTGCTGACTGAAGATACGGCGGATATGACACTGGCTTTATTACTGTCGGTGCCGCGTCGTCTGGTCGAGGGCGCAAACTCTTTGCATGAAAATGATGGTCAGTGGCCGGGCTGGTCGCCGACATGGATGCTTGGACGGCGCATCTGGGGCAAGCGCATCGGTATTATCGGTATGGGGCGTATCGGTACGGCTGTTGCACGGCGTGCCAAAGCTTTTGGCATGTCGATCCATTATCACAACCGCAAAAATGTCAGCCCCAAGGTCGAGGAAGAGCTGGAAGCAACCTATTGGGACAGCCTTGATCAGATGCTGGCGCGGATGGATATTATTTCTGTCAACTGCCCGTCAACACCGGCAACATTCCATTTATTATCAGCACGCCGCATCGCTTTGATGCAGCCGCATGCTTATGTGGTGAATACAGCACGTGGGCAGATTATTGATGAAATGGCGCTGATCGAGCAGATCGAGCAGGGCAGGCTGGCAGGCGCTGGTCTGGACGTGTTTGAACATGAGCCGGCGGTTAATCCGCGGCTGTTGGACTTGGCCAAAAAAGGCAAAGTCGTGATTCTCCCGCATATGGGTTCAGCCACTTTGGAAGGGCGTATTGATATGGGTGACAAGGTCATCATCAATATCCGCGCCTTTGTTGACGGACATCGTCCGCCGGATCGTGTGCTGCCTCATAAGGTCTGATGAGGATCAAAATAATTGATAAAACGAGGGC
>JAEWHQ010000330.1 GCA_023387715.1 Pseudomonadota bacterium
TGTTAAAGCAGTGGAAAACACCAGCGGGAATGGCCTTTTTCAGATCAGCACTGCGCAGCACGATATTCGGTGATTTTCCGCCCAGTTCCTGATGTACACGCTTGACGGTTGGTGCCGCACTTTGCGCGACAATCACACCGGCGCGGGTGGAGCCGGTAAAGGAAACCATGTCGACATCTTTATGCTCGGCAAGCACCTGCCCGACACTTGGGCCATCACCATTGACCAGATTGAACACGCCTTTCGGCACGCCTGCTTCATGCATGATTTCAGCAAACAGAATAGCGTTTAACGGAGCAATTTCCGAAGGTTTCAGCACCATGGTGCAACCGGCAGCAATGGCAGGTGCAACCTTGGAGGCGATCTGGTTGATCGGCCAGTTCCAAGGGGTAATCATCGCCACCACACCCACCGGCTCATGGGTGATTTTGGTTTGCCCCTGCATATAATCAAAATCAAACTCTTCGAGTGTTTTGATCATCTGCGCCAAATGGCCGGTGCCGGTGCCAGCCTGATCGCTGATTGCCATATCTAGCGGCGCGCCCATTTCCTGTGAGATAATTTTTCCGAATTCTTCGATACGGTCATTATAGGCAGCCAAAAGACGCTTCAAAATATCAAGGCGCTCTTGTTTGGTTGTTTGCGAAAAGCTTGTGAAGGCGGCTTTTGCAGCCGCAACGGCCTTGTCAGCATCAGCTTTGCTGCCAGCGGAAATAGTCGCAAAGACCTGCTCGGTGGAAGGATCAATCACATCAATCGTGGCAGGCACGACCGGATCAACCCATGCGCCATCAATATAGAATTTTTTTGCGTTTTGCATGGGGGGAGCTCCTGTACCGGTTGCGATTTGTTTGTGATAAGCAAAGATCAAATATGTTAGCTATAGACATGGGGGCTATAGTGGTTCACGTCAACCGCAATCATAAAGCGCTTATGTGAAACGGAGAAGAAATGTCAGTTATCATTTATCATAATCCGGCTTGCAGCACATCCCGTAATGCACTGGCGGCAATCCGTGAAAAAGGCATTGAGCCGCAGATTATTGAATATTTGAAAACACCGCCAAGCCGCGATGAATTGAAAGCCGTGATTGCAAAATCGGGCGAGCCGTTGCGCCATTTTCTGCGTGAGCGCGGCACGCCCTACGAGGCACTTGGCCTTGGCGATGAAAGCCTTTCCGATGACGCATTGCTGGATGCAATGATGGCACATCCGGTGCTGATTAACCGCCCTATTGTGGTCAGTGATAAAGGTGCTGTTCTTGGCCGCCCGCTGGATAAAATTTTTGATGTGCTGCCGTAATTAAAAAAAAGGCGGTCTCTGAGGAGGCCGCCTTTTGTTTTGTTGTTGTGCAACTGAGGTTTTAAGTGCCGAAGCGCTTTTCGCTTAAAGCTGCCTGCATCAGCGTTTTGGTATAAGCCTCACGCGGATGGTCAAACACCTGCACCGTGTCGCCCTGCTCAACGATTTTGCCGTTTTGCATGACAATCACATAGTCAGACACAGCACGCACCACCGCCATATCATGACTGATGAAGAGATACGACAGGCCATATTGTGCCTGTAAATCACGCAGCAATGTCACCACTTGTTTTTGCACCGAGCGGTCAAGCGCACTGGTCGGCTCGTCCAGCACAATGACGCGTGGCTTCAAAATCATCGTGCGGGCAATCGCAATACGCTGCCGCTGACCGCCGGAAAATTCGTGCGGATAGCGGTTACGCATCAACGGATCCATCCCCACTTCCAAAAGGGCTGCGCAGGCACGTTCATCACGCTGTTTGGCGGTCAGTGACGGCTCGTGGATCAGCAGGCCTTCGGTGATGATACGACCGATGGTCATACGTGGCGAAAGCGAGCCGAAGGGATCCTGAAACACTAATTGCAATTCACGGCGCATCGGCCGCATGTCCTGCGGATCAAGCGGCAGCTCTTTGCCTAAATAGGCAATTTTACCGTCTGCTTTAAGAAGGCGCAAAATGGCGCGGCCGAGTGTCGATTTGCCGGAGCCGGATTCGCCCACTACGCCGATGGTTTGTCCTTCTTTCAAGGTCAGCGAAATATCGTTGACGGCCTTGAGGACAGTTGTCGCTTTGAACCAGCTTTTTTTCAGGTCGAAGCTGACAGTGACATTGTCGGCTTGCATCAAAACCGGTGCATCCGCTGGTGGCGGGTTTTTGGTGCCTTCCGGCTCGGCATCAAGCAGCATTTTGGTGTAGTCATGCTCAGGCTGCCGGAAGATTTTCTGCGTTTCCGCCGCTTCCACCACTTCGCCGTTACGCATTACATAGACCTTGTCGGCAAAGCGTTTGACGATGCCCAGATCATGGGTGATGAAGACAATCGCCATGCCGAGGCGTTTTTGCAAATCGGCAAGCAGCTCCATGATCTGCGCCTGAATGGTCACATCCAGCGCTGTGGTCGGTTCGTCAGCAATGAGGATATCCGGATTGTTGGCAAGCGCCATTGCAATCATCACGCGCTGACGCTGGCCGCCGGAAAGTTCATAAGGATAGCTGTCGATGCGGCGTTCCGGTTCGGGAATGCCGACGAGTTTCAACAACTCGATAATGCGCGGGCGGGCAGTTTTCTTGGTATAACCGCCATGGAAACGCAAAGGCTCGGCCAATTGCTCGCCAATGCGGTAGAGCGGGTCAAGCGAGGTCATCGGCTCCTGAAAAATCATGGTGATTTTCGCACCACGGATTTTATTTAAGCTCTGATCGCTCATGCCGATCATGTCCTGACCGCGATAAAGTGCCTGACCACTGGCTTCACCATTTTTGGCAAGCAAGCCCATGATGGCCATGGTGGTCTGGCTTTTACCGGAGCCGGATTCACCGACAATGGCAATGGTTTCTCCGGCCTTCACATCCAGATCAATGCCGCGCACGGCTTCTACCGGCCCGTCATTGGTTGTAAATGTAACGCGAAGGTCGCGGACAGTCAGAATGCTATCTTGTGTCATATCAACGATCCTTCGGGTCTAAGCTGTCGCGCAATCCGTCGCCAAGGAAGTTTAGGGCGAACAGAATGAGGGTGAGGGTCAGAGCCGGCCAGATCAGCTGCCATGAAGCACCACGCATATTTTGTGCGCCTTCCGAAATCAGCAAACCAAGCGAGGTCATTGGATCCTGCACGCCGAGGCCAAGGAATGATAACAGGCTTTCAAGCAAAATGGCTTTTGGTACCAGCAAGGTTACAAACACAATCACAGGGCCCAAAGCGTTGGGGATAATATGACGGGTGATGATGCCGCGTCGTGTGGCTCCAAGGGCTTCTGCGGCTTGCACAAATTCCTGTCGTTTGAGGCTTAGTGTTTGTCCGCGGACAATACGTGCCATGTCCAGCCATTCAGTGGCACCAATGGCAATGAAGATGATGAAAATCGACCTTCCGAAAAACACCAGCATGAGAATGACGAAGAAGATGAAGGGAAGCGAATAAAGAATATCCACAACACGCATCATCACATTATCGACGCGTCCGCCCAAATAACCCGAAATCGCCCCGTAGCCAACGCCCAGCACCAAAGACATGATGGAGGCAAGAAGGCCGATCGCCAGCGAAATCCGCACACCGATCATGGTGCGTGATAACATATCACGTCCCAGATTGTCGGTGCCGAGCAGGAAGTAATTGCGTGCAACATTGAGCGTCAGTGTGCCGCTTAACCCATCAGGCGCCAGTTCGATTGTCGGCTTGCTGAAGAGGTCGGAGCGCTCAAAGTAGCGCAAAACACGTTCATCTGTCTCACGCTGTGCGGTGAACGGCACTGTAATATTGCTGCCCGACAGCTCCGGTTCGGCCGATGCTTTCAGGCGCGCACGCGCCAGCTCTTTTTCAAGGCCGGGCAAAACGGTGTCGGCGCGCGGATAAGCTTCAAGGCTTGGCGCAACCCGCACGAATTGCGGGTAGATTTTATCATAAGGATGCGGGCTCAGCATCGGCCCGAAAATGCTGGCCAATGAGAGAACCGCAAGCACAATCGCGCTGGCAACAGCCGCTTTGTTTTTGCGCAGGCGTATCCATGCATCCTGCCAGAGAGAGCGTCCTGCAATCGCAGGGGCTTGAGCGGAGTTTACAGATAAATCAGTCATAACGCACCCGTGGATCAAGCCATGCATAAATGAGATCGACAATGAGATTGAAGAGCACAACAAAAACGGCAATCACAACAACGGTTCCCATGACCAGTGTATAATCGCGTCCGAGTGCGCCTTGCACAAAATAACGGCCGATACCCGGAATGCCGTAGATCGTTTCAATCACAACAGAACCGGTGAGCAGTGAAGCAGCTGTTGGCCCCAGATAAGAGACTGCTGGCAGCATGGCGGCACGCAAGGCATGAACACCCACCACAATGCGTGCAGGCAGGCCATAGGCGCGTGCTGTACGCACATGGTTGGCACGTAATGCCTCAATGGTCGCGCCGCGCACCAGACGCGCAATAACGCCCACTTGCGGCAATGCAAGGGTAATAACCGGCAAGATCCAGTAAGACACATCTGCCGATGACCAGCCACCGGCCGGAACCCAGCCCAAAATCACGCCGAAAAACAGGCTGAGGATTGGGGCAACGACAAAGTTTGGTGTGGTGATGCCAAAGGTTGCGATGGCAACGATGGCATAATCGAATTTCGAATTTTGTTTGAGTGCTGCGATACAGCCAAGAATGGTGCCGATAATGGCGGCTAGTGACAGGCCGAGCGCGCCAAGCATAATGGAAACAGGCAGGCCGGCTGCAAACAGATCATTGACGCTAAAGTCGCGACGGGCAAAACTTGGCCCCAGATCACCTTGTAAGAGATTGCCCAGATAAATCAGATATTGCTGCCATAAAGGTGCATCCATATTATAGGCTTTGCGTAAGTTTGCCATGATCAGCGGATCAATTGGCCGCTCCAGATCAAAAGGCCCGCCCGGTGCCAGCCGGATCATAAAAAATGTGATGGTGACGATAATTAAGACAGTGGGTATTGCGCCAGCAAGTCGTCGGAGTGTGTAACTTAACATCGGTTTATTCCTTGCATGAACGCACCCTTCAATTTTTAAAACGTCAGCCCGAAGGCGACAGTTGTTCGTCTTGTGCTCGTTGAAATTATCATGTCAGCCATCAACGCCTTTTTTGATCAGGATTACAAAAATCGAAGATGAAATGCGAAGAGCCGGTCAGGTGATGATGATAAAGGCGGTTATTGCCTTTGCACCTGTGATCAACGGCGATCTTACTGCGCTTATTTTAAAGCATTTGGTCGCTGGCTAATAATTTCTAATTGAAAATAAGAACTCACGGCTGCGAAGATTATCTCTTCGCAGCCGTGAAACGTGATTAATCCTTCAAGGACAGCCAACGGGTTGCGTGCGCATCCATCAGGTTATCGTCATAACCTTCAACATTGTCTGCAACGAGCGCGCGGGATGAGTAGTAAAGGATTGGAATAACCGCGGTTTCTTTGAGCATCAGGCGCTCTGCATCAGCCAGTACTTCTGCACGGGCTTTCATATCCGTTGTAGCAGCTGCCTTGGCAATCAGCGCATCATAGTCTTTGTTTGACCATTTCGAATAGTTGAAGCTGATGCCGGTGCCGGTCAGGAACAGGAAGTTCTGAGGATCGTTATAGTCACCAATCCAGCCAGCGCGTGCGATATCGAACGGACCATCTTCACGAAGGAAGTTAAAATAGGTCGCGCCTTCGGTTTCGTTGAGCGAAGCCTTGATGCCGATATTGCTGAGCATATCAGCAATGGCAGCCATGGTGTTTTTGTTGTTTTCAGAGGTGTTGTAGAGGAGTTCGATAGACAGTGAACCCGGCGCAACGCCTGCTTCTTTCAGGAGTTCTTTTGCCTTGTCTTCACGCTCAAGCATGTCATCTTTGGCAAATTCGAGCTGAACGCCGCCTTCAACATAGTTGTTGATGCCAGGAGGTACGACCGAATAACCCGGCAGCATGGTATTTTGCCAGACCTGTTCGGACAAGAATTCACGGTCGATGGCCATGGAAATGGCTTCACGAACACGCGGGTCTTTCAGCTTGCTATCAGCGGTTTTGCCTTTGATCGGCAGATAATAAGAGCCGAGATAAGGGGCAATACGGAATTCCTTGGCCAGATTTTTCTTTACATAGTCAATCTGTTCCGCCGGCACGTCCGAGCAAACCTGCACTTCTTTAGCTTCGAAGCGTCGCATACAGGATGCGCGGTCTTCAAAAGGAATCCAATTGACCGTATCAATCCTGACCTGATCCGCATCGTAATAATGCGGGTTCTTTTTCATGACGATTTTGTCGTTCGGCTGGAAGCTTTCCAGCATAAAGGCACCATTGGTGACCATTTTGCCAGCGGCTGTAAACTTGTCGCCGTTTGCTTCAACGCTCTTCTGGTGCATCGGCAGACCGGTTTGGTGGGTCAGCAGTTCCAGAAAGTAAGGGGTCGGTGCATTGAGGGTGATTTTCAGCGTGTGATCATCAACAGCTTCAACGCCGAGCTCTTCGAGAGGCTTCTTGCCACCTGCAATCTCTTCTGCATTTTTAATCGGGAACAGCATGCTGGCATAGCCCGCAGCGGTGGCCGGATTCATAATGCGGCGATAAGCAAAGAGGAAATCACCGGCAGTGACCGGATCGCCATTCGACCATTTGGCATCATCACGCAGATGGAAGGTGTAAACCAGACCGTCTTCGCAAATATCCCATGACTTTGCAGTACCGGCAACCGGAATGCCCTTTGCATCCTGAATAACCAGACCGTCATAGAGGTCTTTCATAATGCGGCCTTCAGAGACCGTTGATGTGCGATGATGGTCAAGCGTTGCCGGATCGGTATCGTTACCGCGGTTGAAAACCACTTCGGCATTGGCGATGCCGGTAAATGCAAACGCGCAAACGCTCGCCAGTAAAATCTTCTTAAACATTAAACCTCCCCTCGGAAAAAAGCTTTAGGCATATATGATATTATGTTCTGAAACCCTGACAAGAGGGAGCAATATTGTTAGTTTGTTTAATGGGGGTGGACAACCCTTGGTTGCTTTACGCGCAGTGAAAAATAGTTTTTCGATGTAACAATCGAGAGTGTCCTGTCAATTGTGCAAAAATGGCTGAGATTTAAAGTTTTTTAAAAATTCAAAATAAAGCTTTGGTTTTTAAAGTTTATTTTGAATGATGCGCTCATGTTCGCTTAAAAAGCATTGAAAAAGCAGATTTCAGCTTTAAAACTTTAGTTGCATATCCGAATGCGAGAGTTCACCGGCCGGAAAGGCCACATTTTCAGTTGGTTTTAGCCGGAAACAACTATTTCCGGCTAAAAGATATAAAAAATATTTTTCATTTTGACGGATTATTATGAAGAATCCGGTTTTTTTAGAATAATATTAGGGCGAGCTGTGGATTTTTTTGGATTAAAAACCCTGTATTTTGCCGCAGCTTTTATCGCGGCACGATTGCGCCGGTTTCAGGGTCAATACGGACTTCGACTTTAGCACCAGTTTTCAAATAATATTCAATTTCATAATAGCCTTTGCTGTCCCAATCGACTTCATCAACATAGGAAAAATCACTGTTCTGTTCGATTTCCGCAATGATTTGCGACAGCTTTTTGCCGTCTGGTTCAGCGGCCATCAAGCTTGTGGCGGGAAGAAGCAAAAACAGTGAAATGAGAAAAGTGCGCATCATAACCTCCGGCTTTATCCGGATAAGTGTAACATTGAAGTGGCACTTGTCAGCATCAAGATATGTTTCAGCCCTATACCGCTATCGAGGGTAATCGGACTTCAAAATAAATGCAGAGCGCATAACAAAGCAGATGCAGTGAGCGCATTATCTTGAAAGTGTAGTTTTGAAGGGGAGAAGATAAATGGTGCCCGGAGACGGACTTGAACCGCCGACACACGGATTTTCAATCCGTTGCTCTACCAACTGAGCTATCCGGGCATCCCGTTCCTGCAAGCGTAGTTGCCGGAGAAGCGAATGAGTTATTCGCTGGAATGGGTGGTTTATAGCAGTAAATTTTTGTCTGTCCAGAGGGACTTTATAATTTTTCGGCTTTTATGCGGTGGATTTCACGAATTAACAGCCTAAGCCCCGAAAATCGTATAAAAAACAGAGGCTTCATCGCTTATTTGATTGTATTTACCATCAAAAAGATGGGGCTGACGGCTTTTTAGTGCAAAATATTTCACGTGAATCATTAAAATGCATGGCTGATTCACGGCTAAAAATGCTTGAAAAAGAAAAAGGCGGATTATTCCGCCTCTTCATCATCCTCTTCGATGCGTGGTCCGGGAATCACATAAGTGCCGGAAAGCCAGCGATTGAGATCCACATCGCGGCAACGGGACGAACAAAACGGATAATGTTCGCGCGAGGATGGTTTTTTACATTCAGGGCAGGGACGCGTCGGGCGCAAAGGCGTCACATTCGATTCGCTGCCGTTTTTGCTGTTTTCACTCATAGCGGCTGTTAAACCTTGCCTGTATTCCAGTAATTATAGACCGGATAATCACCACTTGCCAGCAGACTTACCGTTTCATGCAACGGCAGACCAACCACATTGGTATAAGAACCAACCAGTTTGACGACAAAGCTTCCGGCAAGCCCCTGAATGGCATAACCGCCTGCTTTACCGCGCCATTCGCCCGAAGCCAGATAGGCGTCCAGATGCGTGCGAGTAAGACGTTCAAAGCGGACACGGGTTTCAACGATTGTCTGACGCAATTTGCCGTTTGGCTGAATAAGACAGACGCCGGTGAAAACCTTGTGCGAACGGCCGGAGAGAAGCCGCAGACATTCGCGCGCTTCATCTTCCAGTTCAGCTTTGGGCAGCATACGCCGACCAACGGCAACCACCGTATCGGCGGCCAGTATGAAACTGGCACCATAGGCTTCATCGCCACGCAATTGTTCGGCTGCTTTTTCAGCCTTTTCGCGTGACAAGCGCCGTGCGAGCGAGCGCGGATGCTCGGCGCGCAATGGTGCTTCATCAATATCGGCCGGATGGATATGATCCGGCGTAATGCCAGCCTGCGCCAAAAGCTCAATCCGGCGCGGGGAACCTGATGCGAGTACCAACTTATGCTGAGCGCTCATAAGGAGAAACTTTCTTGTGAGGATCGGCTCGTGAGATAATGGCCAGACATAGACCAGTCAGCCTTATACCGGTTAAACTGATACCAGCTCTAAAGCTTTGTAAGCCTTGCTTACTTAAAGCGGTAGGTAATACGACCTTTGGTCAGGTCATAAGGGGTCATTTCAACCAGCACTTTATCACCGGCCAGAACGCGGATGCGATTTTTGCGCATACGGCCAGCGGTGTGAGCGATGATTTCGTGATCATTTTCGAGTTTAACGCGGAACATTGCGTTTGGCAGCAGTTCAGTAACTACGCCCGGAAACTCGAGGACTTCTTCTTTCGCCATGCGATACCTGTTTCTTTTCTTTAAAACTTATGTTTGATAGTCGTTAAAATAAACCGTCAAAGGCGGTTCATCGGGATTTGCGCGGAACCTATATGATTAGGACGCGTTTGTGAACAACTGAAATGCGCTATAAGCGCATCCTGAAAAGTGTGTAACGGTTTTCAGATAAGATGCGCGTCGGAAAATAAACAGAGCATTTTTTGCAGTGGTTCATCTTCATCAGTATAAATGCTCTGGATTATCCGAAACGCTGTTCGATTTGTTTTTTTAAACGATCACGAACATCACGATAAGCCACCAGTATTTGCTCTCTGGAGCCGGTCAGCAATGTCGGATCAGGCGTTGGCCAATATTCAACATCAACTGAAAATCCGCGCATTTTTTCCAAAACCGTGTGATGCGCCAGAGGTGTCAGTGTTATGATAAGGTCAAAATAGCCGTCTTCCAGTTCATCCAAATCGCGGGGCTGGCGGTTATCAAGCGATATACCTTCTTCAGCCAGAACCGCATCCACAAACGGGTCGCGCTCTCCTTTTTTCACGCCGGCAGAAGCAATATAAGCGCTTTTGCTCAACATACGGCGTGTTAAAAGCTCGGCCATTGGCGAACGGATAGAGTTTTTGCCGCAAACGAAAAGAATGGAAGAGGGCAGACCCGGTTTAAGGGGTTTTTCTACGTCTTCTGCTGGGCTTGATACATCTTCACTGGCGATCATGCAAGTTTACCCCCGCCAATGCAGCACGCAAACCAGCGTGAACAGCCGGCGCGCGGTGATGAAATCAACCTCAATCTTGCCTTCAAGGCGGGATTGTAATGTTTGCGAGCCTTCATTGTGCAGCCCTCTGCGCCCCATATCAATGGCTTCAATCTTGCTGGGCGTGGCAGAGCGGATGGCTTCATAATAGCTTTCGCAGATCATAAAATAATCGCGCACAACGCGCCGCAAAGGGGTGAGCGACAAAATATGCGTGGCAACAAGTTCTCCGCATTCCCTTGAGATGGTAAAGATCAGCCGTTTTTCAAGCAGCGAAAGCCGCAATTTGTAAGGCCCGCCGATCTCGTCACCCACGGGACGGAAGCTGTTTTCTTCAATCAGATCAAAAATAGCGACGGCGCGCTCATGCTCAATGTCAGGCGTGGAGCGTCCAATGGACTCATCCAGCTCAACATCAATCAATCGGGCTTCACCGCCGCTGGTCATATGTCCTCAAAGATTCAATCTGATTGCAACCGATTGTGCGTGGGCATCAAGGCCTTCGGCACGGGCGATATCAATAGCAGCAGGGCCTAATGCGCGCAGCTGTTCAGGCCCGAGCTTTAGAATAGAACTGCGTTTGACATAATCAAGCACAGAAAGGCCTGATGAGAAGCGGGCAGAGCGGGCTGTCGGCAACACATGGTTACAGCCGCCGACATAATCGCCAATGACTTCCGGTGTATATTTGCCAATGAAAATAGAACCGGCATTGCGGATTTTATCCACCAGCTCTTCCGCATTTTCGGTGGCAATTTCCAGATGTTCGGCTGCAATACGATTGGCGAGCGGAATGGCTTGTTCAAAGTCATCCACCAGAATAACCG
>JAEWHQ010000384.1 GCA_023387715.1 Pseudomonadota bacterium
CGGTGCACCTGCATTGAAAACCGTCGGTAAGATTTTGGAAAACCACGGCGATGTCTATGCCGATTCCTGCAAAATGTAAGCACTGATTTTAATGCCTTAAAAGGCAGAGTTAACATTTCAGACGGGGAATTTTACTCCCCCGTCTGAGCAGTGTTCAGGCACAAATTGGTGTTTCGATTTTAATTCTCAAGGCGGTCTTAGATGATGCTTTTCCTTGAACAGATGCTGAATGGCCTGCAATTCGGCGTGATGCTATTTTTGCTGGCAGCAGGTTTGACGCTTATTTTTGGTATTATGGGCGTCATTAATCTGGCTCATGGTTCTATTTACATGATCGGTGCCTATGCGGGCACTTATGTGGCAGCAGAAACCAATTCGTTTTTCTTAGGGGTGCCGGCGGCATTGGCAGCAGCCGCTATTGCCGGTGTTGCCATTGAATTTCTGGTGGTGCGCCGGCTTTATAAGCGCGATCACCTTGATCAGGTGCTTGCTACTTTTGCCATCATTATGATTGCAAACCAGACAATTACACTGCTTTTTGGCCGTCAGCCTTTGTTTGTTTCCATGCCCTCTTTGCTGGACGGATCATTGGAAATTCTGCCGGGTCTTTTTTATCCGGTCTATCGTCTGGCGATCATTTTTGTCGGGCTGATGGTGGCGCTCGGGCTCTATCTGCTCATCAATAAAACCCGTGTAGGTATGTTGGTGCGCGCCGGTTCAACAAACCGCGACATGGTGCGTGCGCTTGGTGTTGATGTGCGCCTTCTTTATACGGCTGTGTTTGGTCTCGGTGCGCTTTTGGCCGGACTTGCGGGCTTTATGGCGGGGCCGATTATGGCTGTGCAAGTGGGCATGGGCGAGCAAATCCTCATAACAACATTTGTCGTCGTGGTGATCGGTGGCGTTGGCTCCATTCGCGGTGCGTTTTTTGCTAGCCTTTTGCTGGGGCTCGTTGACACAATGCTGCGCGCCTATCTGCCACCGCTGTTGCGTCAAGTGATGGAAGGTGCCGAGGCTGATGCGCTGGGCGCCGGTATTTCCTCAATGGGGATTTATCTTTTGATGGCCATTGTTCTTCTCATTCGCCCTAAAGGGCTGTTCTACGCAAATAATTAATAAGGCAGCACCTATGGAAAACTCTCTTAAGAAGCCATTTCTGCTAGCCTTCGGGTTAGTACTGCTCATAGCACTGCCATTTGTGTCGGAAGCTTTGGGTTATCCGGCGATGACATCACTGGCTACGCGTGTTCTGATTTACGGTATCGCCGCGGCAAGCCTTAATCTGGTGCTTGGCTATGGCGGCATGGTCAGTTTTGGTCATGCAGCATTTTTCGGCCTTGGCGGCTATGTGGTTGGTATTTTGTACCAACATTACACACAGGATGATCTGTTTTTAGGGCTGATCCCCGGTTCAAACCAGTTGCTGGTGACACTGCCTTTGGCCGTGCTGGTCAGTGGTGTGATGGCGGCCATTATTGGTGGCTTATCACTGCGCACCGGCGGCGTGCAGTTCATCATGATCACGCTGGCTTTTGCGCAAATGCTGTTCTTTCTGTTTGTGTCACTCAAAACCTATGGTGGCGATGACGGTTTGATTATTCGCCGTACTAATGAGCTGCTGGGTCTGAACATGCGTGATAAGCAGACGATCTATTATGTCTGTCTTGCCATCACCGTGCTGTTCTTTTTCCTGATGTGGCGCATGGTCAATTCGCGTTTCGGCAATGTGCTGGTTGGCCTTCGTCAAAATCAACGCCGCATGGCAGCACTCGGCCTTCCGGCCTATCGTTACAAGCTTGTCGCTTTCATTATCTCTGGCATGGGGGCAGGACTTGCCGGTTGTTTGATGGCCAATTTCCTGCGCTTTGCAAGTCCGGATATGGTGCATTGGACAAAATCGGGCGAGCTGATGATCATGGTTGTGCTTGGTGGTGTGGGCACTTTGTTCGGCCCGTTGATCGGTGCCGGTGCATTCATTGTGCTTGAGTCCATTCTGGCCTCATGGACAGAATATTGGCAGTTGGCCTTTGGCTTTATCCTGTTGTTTGTGGTGCTTTATACCAATGGCGGCATTCAGGCTCTGTTGAAGCGTATCGGCGGGAGATCAGCATGAGTGAACCTATTCTTAATGTCAGCGGTCTTGTTAAAAGGTTCGGTGGTTTGCTGGCAACAGACAGTGTTTCGCTGGATGTGAGGCCTGGTGAAATCCACGCGCTGATCGGCCCCAATGGTGCTGGCAAAACCACGCTTATTTCGCAGTTACTGGGCGAATTAAAATCTGATGCCGGTAAAATTGAACTCGAAGGGCGTGATATCAGTCGTTTGCCGACCGCAAAACGTATCAGGCTGGGGCTGGCACGGACTTTCCAGATTACTTCTTTGCTGCCCGAATATAGCGTGTTGGACAATGTCGCCATCGCTATTCAAATTCGTCAGGGACATAGTTTCCGCTTCTGGGGCAATGTCCGCAAAGAAACGCAGTTGCGTGATAATGCACTTGGTTATCTTAACCCCATTGGGTTGGAACATCGCGCCGATGAATTGGTCGCCAATCTCTCGCATGGTGAGCAAAAGCAGCTGGAACTGGCCGTTGCAATGGCAACAGAGCCAAAGGTGATGTTGCTTGATGAGCCGATGGCAGGGCTTGGCCATACTGAAAGCCAGCAAATGGTAAAATTGCTGCAAGGCTTGAAAAGTCAGGTCAGCATGTTGCTGGTTGAGCATGATATGGATGCGGTTTTCCAGCTTGCAGACCGTATTTCGGTGCTGGTGTACGGACGCGTTATCGCAACCGGCAGTGCAGATGAAATTCGTAATCATCCGGAAGTACGCAGTGCCTATCTGGGAGAGGGAGATGAAGCATGCTGAGCGTTGCAGGATTGCAATCCGCATACGGGCCCAGTCAGGTGCTTTTCGATGTGGAACTCGAAATTAAAGAAGGTGAAATCGTCACGCTGCTTGGGCGCAATGGTATGGGAAAAACCACCACTGTGCGCTCGATCATGGGGCTTTTGCAGCCATTATCCGGCAAAATCAGTTTTGGCGGACGTGATACATTTGGTTCCGCACCGGAAGTGGTCGCACGCCTTGGTGTTGGTTTGGTGCCGGAAGGCCGCGAAACCTTCTCTACCTTGACAGTACGTGAAAATCTGGTGGCGACAGCTGCCAACCGTTTGAAGCGTTCATCCCCTTGGACATTGGAGCGTGTTTACGCGCTTTTTCCACGCCTTCAGGAGCGCGCAGGCCAGATGGCTGGCACATTGTCAGGCGGCGAGCAGCAAATGCTGGTGATCAGCCGCGCTTTGATGACCAACCCGAAATTGTTGATTTTGGATGAGGCAACCGAAGGCTTGGCACCGGTAATCCGCGCCGAGATCTGGAACTGCATCGAAACCTTGAAGCAACAGGGGCAGGCGATCCTGCTGATTGATAAAAACATCAATGTTTTGAAGCGATTGGCAGACCGTCATTATGTGCTTGAAAAAGGTAAGACCGTTTGGTCGGGCACCAATCAGGATTTGATGGATAATGCCGAACTGGTTCACGGATATGTAGGGATTTAACAAAAGCCTCTTCGCCAGTGTCGGTGAGGCAAAATTGAACAAGAGGCAGACGATCACAAATCTCTCGAAAAGAGAGTGTATTTTTTCACATTAAACAAAAAAGACATGACTGGTTTTTTCGGCATCGTTTCGGTGCATGCCTATCCGCGTGCCGAAATTTTGAAACACGCATGTCTCTTAAAAAAATATGATGCAATGGAGAATGAGCCATGACGAAACAATATCCGGAGCTAAGCCTTTATATTGGTGGCACGTGGAGAAAAACTGCAAATACTTTACCTGTGCTTAATCCGGCAGATGAAACAGTCATTGGCGCTGTTCAGGTTGCAACACGTACGGATCTGGATGATGCGATTGCAGCTGCTGAGCAGGGCTTTAAAGTTTGGAAAAATACCGCCCCTGCCAGACGTTCAGAAATTATTCTGAAGGCATGTGCGTTGATGCGCGAGCGTATTGATGAGATTGCACATTCCATTACCATGGAGCATGGCAAGCCGTTTGAACAGGCACGGCTTGAAGTTATTCGTGGCTGCGAATTTTTTGAATGGGATGCAGCCGAGGGTCTGCGCACTTATGGACGGGTTATTCCAAGTGCACCGGGCACCCGCTATACAGTTATTCATCAGCCGATTGGTGTGATTGCAGCCTTTTCGCCGTGGAATTTCCCGATGAGCCAGCCATCGCGCAAAATTGCGGGTGCTTTGGCTTCCGGCTGCTCAATCATCTTGAAGGCGGCGGAAGAAACACCAGCTGGTGCTTATCATATTGCGCGCGCATTTCATGATGCGGGTTTGCCGGCTGGTGTCTTTAATCTGGTTTTTGGTGTACCGGCTGAAATTTCAGATTATCTGATCCCGCATCAAACCATCCGTGCCATTGCCTTTACCGGTTCAACAGCTGTGGGAAAACATCTGACCACGATGGCATCGCGCTATATGAAGCCTGCTTTGATGGAGCTTGGCGGCCATGCACCGGTGATTGTTTGCGACGACTATGATGCCGTTGCCGCAGGCACGATGTCGGCGATCCGTAAAGCACGCAATGCCGGACAGGTTTGCACCTCACCAACCCGCTTTTTTGTGATGGAAAAAAGCTTTGAAGCCTTTACCAATGCTTTTGTAGAAAAAGCGCGCAGCATTAAAATCGGTAATGGTTTGGATGCCGAGACGGAAATGGGGCCGTTGGCCAATGAC
>JAEWHQ010000038.1 GCA_023387715.1 Pseudomonadota bacterium
TTCATTGCGCCATCAACTGTTAGTCTGTCTAACGTGAACTTGATATCTCCGGCAGTCATTGTGGTGCCGTCATGAAATTTGACGCCGCTTCGAATGACAAAGTCATAAACGGTTGGAGAAACCTGACTGTAAGACTCGATAAGTTCCGGGACGACCTTCATATCACCATCACGTGTTACCAAACCGTCATACATATTGCGGATGATCGTTTCGGTGTCGCGGTTTCGGTGGTTGGCCGGGTCTAAGGTTAGCGGATCATTAGCAAAGCCGATGCGGATCTCTCTGGCTGCCGCGATGTTTAGCGAGCAGGTGACTGCAAATGCTGAAGCAAATGCGATTGTTTTTAAGCGCATCATTCCATCTCCCTTTTCTCGATCAGGGTGACATTATTTGTCTTTTTCCCCTTATGACTGATCGAGCAATAATCATGCCAAACTATTTCTTATAAAGATTAAATAATTAATATAGTTTTTTCAACGTGTTAGCTTTTGGAGGTTTTTGTTCTGCTCTGTCGCGGAGTTGCGTCGAGTGAAATACACGCGTTTTGCGTTTTTTTAACGCCAGATTGAAGTAGGGGGGCGCATGGGTTTTCTTCATGTGCAGTTAAAACTGTGCTGACATGGGTTGATTTTAGTTTAATTGAGGGGAATAAATAAAAACACAGCAAGAATCGTGCCATTTATAAATGCTAGATGGTTTTTTATCCTATTTTGTTGCTGTGATGTTGTCGGGAGGCTTTATGAAGGCAGGTGCAGGGCTTTATACCAGCCAGCAACAAACGCAAATTCTTGCGCCGCAGATGATCCAGTCGGTGCAGGTGTTGCAGTGCGGTTATGATGAGCTTCAGTCTTATATTCTCGATCAGGTAGAGCGAAATCCGGTTTTGGATTTGGCGACGCCAAAGCTTCTGTCATCACAAAATACCCATGCGCCTTTTATGCGAAAAGGCACTTTGTCCGGCTCTGGCGATCTTCGGACAATTGAAGAAACTCATCGCGCTTCGGTTAGCCTCTATGATTATTTGCACCAGCAGGTGATGGTGAGTTTTAAAGAGTCGCGTGATCAGGCTATTGCTACGCAGATTGTTTATGCGCTTGAACCAGATGGTTATCTGCGCCAGCCTGCCGATGAAATTATGAAGCAGTGCCAAATAACATGGCAAGATTTTGAGCGTATCTTGAGCCGTATTCAATGTTTCGAACCTGCCGGCGTTGGTGCGCGTGATTTAGCTGAATGTTTGAAAATTCAGTTGCTCGCCAAAGATCGGTTGAGCCAGCCGATGAAGGTGCTGCTGGATCATATGCCATTGCTGGCTGGTAATCATTTGCCAAAATTAGCTAAGCTTTGTGATATTTCTCCTGATGAAATAATGGGCATGTTGCGCGAAATTCGGGCGCTGGTGCCAAAGCCCGGCGATTGTTTTGACGCGGAACCATCTATTCGTGTGGTGCCGGATGTTTTAATCTCCGTGGATGATGCGCATAATATTAAGGTTGAATTGAACCAGCAGGCATTGCCGCGTGTATTGGTTGATCGTGCTTATGCGAGCAAAATATCTGTTGCTAAACTTGCAGATGACGAAAAGCAATTCATTGCTGATTGTTTGCAGTCGGCACATTGGCTGGTGAAAAGTCTGGATCAGCGTGCGCAAACAATTTTGAAAGTTGCAACATATATTGCCAGTTATCAGCGTGCTTTTCTGATTGCGGAAAACGGGCATTTGCGACCACTGACAATGCGTGAAGTGGCCGAGGCATTAGGCATGCATGAATCCACGATTTCGCGTACTGTTGCACATAAATATATCATGACCAATCGTGGTCTGTTTGAAATGAAATACTTCTTTTCCAAGGCTATTGCTGGCGTGACCGGAGAAGAAGATTTATCTGCAAAAACCATTCAGCAGAAAATCAAACAGTTGATTGATGGTGAAACTGCAGACAGCATTTTGTCGGATGATAGTATCGCTGAAAAATTACAAGCTGAAGGCATAGAAATCGCACGGCGTACTATCGCTAAATATCGTGACCTGATGAAAATTGGCTCCTCGACGGAACGTCGCTGGCAAAAGCGGCAGAAGGGCTAGCTGAGCGGTAAAACTCTTACCGGCACTCCATTTTTATGCAGCATTTGCGATTTCCAATGAAAAACCGGATCACTATCGCTTGTCAGTTCAAAGTGTGCATGCTGCACAAAAGTGGCAAGCAATGACACAAGTTCGATCAAAGCAAATTGCTTGCCGCCACACACCCGCGGCCCCATGCTGAAAGCCATGATATCGCCGGAAGTTTTATGGCTTTTCGGCTCATCAATTGCCATCTGCCACGGATTATCGCGAAATCTGCGATCATGTTGAATGCCGATCAGTGACAGAATGATTTTTTGATCTTTGATGATTTTATAATCGCCTAAAACATCCTCCGATAATGCGGTTCTGGTGATGAGTGGTGTCGGAGGGAAAAGCCTTAAAGTTTCCGAGACAAATTGTGTAAGCGATTGAAACGTTGATAGCTGCTTCCAGTTAATCTCGCCGGATTGCCAGAAAGTGTCTGCATCGTCTCGCAACCTTTGTTGCAATTCAGGGTGCTTAGCAAGCAGATAGCAAAGCCATGAGGCCGTTGCTGCCGAGGTTTCTGAGCCAGCCGCAATGAAGGCTGTAAGCTCTTGTGTCAGGTTGATTTTGTCGGTCCCTTTTTCTGCTTCCAGCAGCTTTTTCATCAAAGGCGTATTACAAATAGGTGATTGACGAAAATTGCTGAAGCTTTCCAGCATTTGCCGACGCAAGCGGGGCAGAGATTTGGTTTTTTGGTAAAAATCATCAACCGTATTTTCGGTTGAAAACGAAAAAGCAGAGCCAAGCTCCATCAGATCAGCCAAAATATCCAGATCAAGGCCGATATCATCGAGGGTGCAGCCAAAGAAACTATCAAGCAGAATATTGCTGGTTAAAGTGCGAAAAACATTATCCCGTAATGTGGGTTGATTGTTTTTTTCAATGAGGGTGTCGAGTGCAGTGAGTGCATATTTGTGCGTCGCGCTAACCAGTTGATCGCGGTCAATTTTGTTGAAAAAAGG
Organism: Pseudomonadota bacterium; assembly: GCA_023387715.1. GTDB lineage: Bacteria > Pseudomonadota > Alphaproteobacteria > Rhizobiales > Rhizobiaceae > Paenochrobactrum > Paenochrobactrum glaciei. Next base: position 3,076 of record JAEWHQ010000038.1, read on the forward strand.
TTGGCTGATTTGCTGACGTATGCGCCATTTCTCACCATCTTTAGAAAAGCGGGAAGCGCCAATTATTTGGCGTAGCCATGAAAGGTTTTTCACATAATTGGCAGCATTGAGGCGTAAAATATGATCAGCATCTTCTGCACGTTGAATGATAAGAATATCAACGCCATTAAGTGTCAGATATTTATTC
>JAEWHQ010000039.1 GCA_023387715.1 Pseudomonadota bacterium
CTGTCCTTTCCAAATTTCTGGCTTGCAACCATGTTGGTGCTTGTTTTTGCCGTCAGCGTACAATGGCTGCCGCCAAGTGGTATGAACGGCTTTGAAAGCTACATCATGCCTGCTGTCACAATGGGCATCATCCTCACCGCCACCAATGTGCGGCTGGTACGCACCGCGATGCTCGAAACATTGCAATCACAATATATCATGGTCGCGCGCGCTAAAGGCTTGAGTGAAAACAAAGTTCTCTACAAACATGCCTTGCGCAATTGCGCTATTCCGTTGATCACTTATTTCGGCCTGCAATTTGGCGGCCTTCTCGGCGGCATCGTGGTTGTTGAGCGCGTCTTCAGCTGGCCGGGCATGGGAACGCTGGCTTTTGATGCCGTTTCCAGCCGCGATTACCCAGTATTGCAAGCTACCATCACCGTATTGTCGCTCCTGATTATCGGTGTCAATCTTCTGGTCGATATTGCCTATGGCCTTGTCGATCCACGCATCCGGACGGAGTAGAAAATGGCCGCGAAAACTTCCTCTTCCCTGCTGTTCTCCCGCCTTTTCAGCCTTGAATTTATTTTAGGTGTCGGTCTTACAGCGATCATTTGTCTGGCTGTATTATTTTCAGGCCTGCTGTTTCCAAACGGTGCCGATAAAATTGATCTGATGGCGCGCCTCACCCCGCCATTCACCAATATGGCACATATTTTCGGCACCGATCCGCTTGGCCGTGACGTGCTGGCGCGCGTAGTCACAGGCGGTAAAATCTCGCTGATGGTCGGCTTCATCTCGGTGGCTGGCGCTGTTGTTTTTGGCGTTTTAATGGGCTTGATTGCCGGTTATTACCGCGGCTTTTGGGATATGCTGGTGATGCGTTTTGCTGATGTGCAGCTGGCGCTTCCGTTCATCCTGCTGGCCATTACCTTTATCGCCATTGTCGGCGGAGGTCTGGTCAATACCATTATCTTGCTGATTGTTTCGCAATGGGTGCAATATGCCCGCCTTGTGCGCGGCTCGGTTCTTGCACTGCGCGAGCGTGAATTTATTCTTTCCGCCCGTGCAATCGGTGTAAAAGACTGGCGCATTATTTTCCAGCATTTGCTGCCTAATCTGCTTGGCCCTGTTATCGTTTTGATGACACTCAATGTCGCCAATAATATTTTGCTGGAATCCAGCCTGACATTCTTAGGCCTCGGCGTTGATCCGACCATTCCAAGCTGGGGCGGTATGCTGGCTGATGGCCGCACCTATTTGCAAACCGCATGGTGGGTGAGTGTATTTCCGGGCTTAGCAATTTTGCTAACCGTTCTTGGTCTTAACCTTCTGGGCGACTGGCTGCGTGACAGCCTTGACCCGACAGGGAGAACATCACGATGACCACTATTTTCGAAAAAAGCTTTGAGCGCAGCATTGATCAGTTGCAGGCATTATGTGCCGATCCGGCGATGGAGGGTGCCACACTTGAAGCATGGCTTTTTGACGATAGACAAAGCCGTAAAGCAACAGAGAAAAAACTGCAAGCAATTGGCGTAAAAGCCAAATTGCACAGCGCCTATAAGCCGCTCGTGCATTTCTTTGTTGAGGATGTCGATTGTAGCACTTTATCAAAAGTGTCGATCGCTTATCCCGCCCACGAAGCTTGTGCGCCAAACCGCTTTTTGCTGGAAACCTATCCACTCACTAAACTGGCAGGCAGTGCAACTGTCGATTTTGCACCATCCGGCAAGCAAGATTTCATCTATTCGGTTGCGTTGACCTATCAGGATGGCCGCACAGAGAGCCACGAAATCTTTGCACCAAACCGTGTCCATCAGGATGCTGTCGGTGAAACGCTTTTATCGCCAACTGGCTGGTTAAAAATTACCCGTAAAGATGGCACCACATCAGAGCATTTTGAAACAGATTATGAAAAACTGTTTCACGCAGGTATTGCCTCTGTCATCAACCATCCTTGGGGCGATAGCGAGCCGTATTTTGACGAGCTGAACATCTCGGTCCGCCTGCCGGCTCAGGATGAAAAACTGGACTATGCCGAAGAGGCGATCAGCCTGAGCGAAGCTTTGCACGAGGATTTTTATTTCTCGTTGCTGGAAGTTTTTCAGAAGAAATCAGGCCGTCCACTGGGTGATCGCGGGCTGCAACCAGGCCAAATTGTGTCGGAAATTACTTACGCAGATCAAAATCCATCGATCTGCATTACTCTTCGCCCGCTTTCGACCAAGAATGCGACTGGTGACAATCAAAAACTCGAAACCGCGCAAGCGCCTTTATATGCCGCGCAAATCAGTGATGAATTATCAGCACTCGGCGGCGAGGTTTTTGAAAGCAAATCCCGCTCAGGCCGCACAGTTCATGGCCGCTATATCAAAGGCAGCGATCAGCCAATGATTATCAGTGCTGGTCAACACGCCAATGAAACAACCGGCGTTGTGGGTGCATTGCGTGCCGCACATCAGCTGAAAGCACGCGGCTCAGCGCATTTCACAATTTCGCCGCAAGAAAATCCGGACGGCTATGAGTTGCACCGCCGTCTATGTGCGAATAATCCAAAACATATGCACCATGCAGCACGTTATACGGCAATGGGTGATGATCTGGAATATCGCAGCGTTGAAAATAACGGCGATAAGCTCTGGGAAAAGGCTATCCGCCTGCAAGCCGAAAAGCTCACGAGCGCAAAACTACATGTGAATTTGCATGGTTATCCATCACATGAATGGACGCGCCCGCTTTCGGGTTATGTGCCGCGTGGTTTTGGCATGTGGACATTGCCAAAAGGTTTTTTTCTGATTGTCCGCCATCATAGTGAATGGGCACAGCAGTCAGAAGAACTGGTTGATCATGTCACCCGCCATTTAGCGTCTATTCCAGGGCTTGTTGATTATAATAATGCGCAAATTGCATTATTTGAAAAACATGCGGGCGAAACAGGCTTCCGTATCATCAACGGCTTTCCATGCCTGATTAGCGTGGATGACCGTCATATGGTGCCAATGACGCTGATCACCGAATATCCGGATGAGACCATTTATGGTGATGATTTCATCCGTGGTCATACAGCACAAATGGAAACAGTGCTATCAGCCTATGAAGCGCTGCAAAATTTAGCGGCAAAGCAATTGCTGGTATAATTTTAAAGGCGCTTGGGTTTTTCCCAAGCGCTTATTTTATAGTTGTTTTTGGTGATACATTACCTGCGGATAAGGGATGGTAATTCCGTTTGCATCAAATGATTTTTTCACCAATTCAACAGTTCTGCGACTGACAGTCCAATATTCATCAGCATCAATCCAATAGCGACAATTTAAAATCACAGCACTTTCAGCTAACTCTGCCACAAAATAAATTGGCTCGGGGAGGGGCAAAACGCCTTTTTGAGAAGTAATAGCTGCTTTAATGAGATTAAATGCCTCCTGCACATTATCCTTATAACTAATGCGTATCTGGAAATCGTGCATACGCATATTTATACGGCTGTAATTCGTAATAGGCGTATTCCATAAGACAGAGTTTGGAACTACAACAGACAGACCATCATACGTTGTCAATTCTGATGTAAACAGATCAATTTCTTTCACTGTTCCAGCTACTGAACTAGTCGAAATGTAGTCCCCCACCCCAAATGGTCGCAGAATAAGCAACATCAGTCCGGCCGCAATATTTTGTAATGTTCCCTGTAGTGCCAAACCGATAGCTAAACCAACCGCGCCTAGAGCCGCAAGAATGGAGGCAGTTTGAATTCCAAATTGCCCTAGAACCATAACAAGGACAAGCATCAACGTGGCATAACGAATAAACTGGCTGAGAAACCCTGTCAGGGTTGCATCCATACCATGAATTTTAACCAATGATTTTCTGACTAACTTTTCCAGATAGCCGGCAATCATCCAACCCAAAAAAAGGATGAGAACAGCACCAATGACAGAGAATGCGTAGGTGACCAACAAATCAGAAATTTGTAAAAATATCTCGTTCGTATTGGAAATAAACTGCTGTGTTTGCTCGCGCATAATTTCTAACCAGTGTTTTTTGAAGTTTCTCCTGAAGCAAATAGATCGAAAGTTAACAAAGCGCTAATCATTAATATTTTTTATTTTTTATAGATTAAAATTACGAAGTATATGCGCTGAAAAATAAATCTCATGTACGGTCATCGCTCAATAAGGATGAGATTTACAAATTCATCATCAGCGGTAATAATCAATGTATCCGCATGCCGGAATAAAGAGACGCATAAATAAACTGCAAAAAATCCTATAAATTTAAGTCACTGTAAAATAGTCACGATTTCGCAAAGTATTTGTGCCATAATATCTGCATTGCATGCAGACTAAATCTCAATCGGAAATGTGAAACCGGCTTTAACACGATCCATGACAACCATCGTTTTAAAGCCTTTAATGTCATGGTTTTCATAGAAAAACCTGCGCGTAAAAGCTTCATAATCCTCCATATCTTTGGTCGTAATGACGAGGATGAAGTCCGCATCGCCTGTCACATAATAACCGATCATCACCTCTTTGGTTGCCCTAATAGCCGCCTTAAAACGGTCAACAATATCCGCGCGCTCACGCTCTAATGAAACCAGTACAATCATGGTGATATTACGCCCGACCGCCTTGGGCGAAACGATCGAAACATCGCCTTCAATAACGCCTTCTTCACGCAAACGCTTCAGCCGCCGCTGACACGCCGTTGGTGACAAATGCACGATCTGTGCGAGTTCTTCGGATGTCAGACGATTGTTCTTCTGTACGGCATCCAGCAAGGCGCGATCAGCTCTATCAAGGGTCGTCATGCATAAATCCTGCTTTGATTAATTTAAATACGCATATTTACTGCGTTAGAACGCATATCTTCGCATAAATTCAATCATGAAGCGCAATTAAGCTTGTGTAAACCCCAACCGGAGTTCACGCATGAAAAACCTTTCCTCTGCCGCGCTTAAAAACCTACGGCGTCCTGATCTGATCGAGCACCGTGCATTTCTAAACGGGACATGGGTAACACGCGATAGCACGACAGATGTTATCGACCCCGCCACCAATGAACATCTTATCTCTGTCACTGCCTGCTCTCTTGAAGATGCATCCATCGCCATTGAGAATGCCAAGAAAGCCTTTGTGCAATGGCGCACAAAACTTGCCATTGAACGTGGCGTGATACTCCGCCAATGGGCTGCACTCATGCGTGAGAACGCAACTGATCTGGCAACCATTATGACCGTCGAACAGGGCAAACCGCTGGCTGAATCTTTAGGCGAAATTTCTTATGGCGCCGGTTTTCTGGATTGGTTCGCAGCTGAAGGCGAGCGTGCCTATGGTGAAACCATTCCAAGCCATCTGGCACATAGCCGCCTCTCCGTTCAGATGCAGCCGCTTGGCGTGACCGTTGCCATAACCC
>JAEWHQ010000056.1 GCA_023387715.1 Pseudomonadota bacterium
GCCTGATGCAGGCCGAGATTGAATTAAGCGGTGGTGCAGCCGCGCGTATTGCGCCTTTTGCCGATATCAGAGATGCGGGTGCTTTGTTGCAGCGTGCTGGTTTTGCATTGCCGGTAACCGACGTTGATACGGTGACGGTGCGCTATAATTCGATGTTTGATCTGCTTAAAGATATCCGCGCCATGGGGATGCAGAATATTCTGGTTGACCGCTCGAAAAAGCCGCTGACGCGCAGTGTTTTCATGCGTGCGGCGCAAATTTATGCCGAGCGTTTTTCTGATCCGGACGGGCGCATCAGAGCGAGTTTTTCAACCCTGTGGATGTCGGGCTGGAAGCCGCATGAATCACAGCAAAAACCGTTAAAGCCCGGTTCTGCCAAGGCATCGCTTGCTGATGCATTGAAGCAGTTTCAAGTCAAACCAGATGAGTAATAAACTAATTACGGATTGAGCCTGTTTGGGTCATGTCGATGCCTTGCGGGAACAGCGCCTGCATATCTTGACGATTGGCACGTTCATTCATCAACGGAATGATAATCATACCAAGGGCAAGAGCTGCCGAGCCGAACAATAAAGCAATGCGCAGAGCACTGCTTTTGGCATTGGAAAGCGGACGATAGGATGGATCGAAGTCGATCTCGTTGAACTGTTTTTGACGATTACCCATTACTCAAAACTCCGGGTGTTACGAACCGCAGTGTCGCGTAATGAAGTGAAAGATAAATTAACAAAATCGCATGCAGCGATGTTCGTCACAGATAATCACAAAAAGATTTTACAATAAATCGCATAAAATAGGGATGAGCGGCTCGTCAGCTGGAGGCATCGGATAATCACGCATGTCCCGCGGGCGCACCCATTTGATCGCTTGGCCTTCCATGCCGCGAGCAATGCCTTCATAGCGGCGGCAGATATAAAGCGGCATCAACAGATGGAAATCATCATATGTATGGCTGGCGAATGTCAGTGGTGCCAGACAGGCAGCTTGGGTGGTAATGCCTAATTCTTCCTGTAATTCACGAATGAGGGTTTCTTCCGGTGTTTCGCCAGCCTCAACCTTGCCGCCCGGAAACTCCCACAAGCCTGCCAGCTGTTTGCCTTCAGGGCGTTGCGCCAGCAAAACGCGGCCGTCATTGTCCACCAATGCACAGGCGGCGACTAATAAAATACGGCGTTGTTGGGTATTGCTCATGGTTATCTCATTCATTTCAGATAGTTTGCTGCAGTCAAGGTGCGCTCAACAGCTCAAGGCATTTCTCGGTAGGAATAGCGATAGCTCTCACTAAAGCCCAGTTTACGATAAAGTGCTAATCCTGCAAGGTTGCTTTCTTCAATTTGCAGCCATGCGCGTTTCGCCCCTTGCTGCTGCGCCCATGATAAGCCGCAGGCAATGAGTGCTTCTGCCAGTCCTTGACGTTGATGCGAGGGCGCGGTTGCCAGATCAAAAAGACCCGCCCACGCATAATCTTTTACACATAGGCCGGCAGCCACTGACTGGTCGCCTTTGTTGGCAATCATCATCGCTTTGGCAGGGCGGATCTGGCTTAAAATATCGGTTAGGGCAGGCAGAAGCGCTTTTTGTTCTGCAAGGCTTTTGCCATGTGTTTCCAGCGAGGCTTGGGCATAAGCCGCAATATCATCGCTTATGGTGATATCAGCCGGTTTAGTGATAAAATCCGGTTGAATGGCACGCACCATGGTAATGGTGCGTCCTTTTTCCACCCAACCAAGCTCATCCAGATATTGGTTAAGTTCCGGTGCAGCAAGCGGTGACAGCCGGAAAACAGGGCGTTTACCGGCCTTAAGGAACATGGCTTTGACCAAGGCGACACGTTCATCCAGATTATGAAAATCGCCCGGATCAAGCGGATTGACCGAGTTCAACCGCTTGGACTGATGATCCGGTGTCAGACGGATGGCCCAGCTCCCGCTGTAGCGCACCTGATTTGCAGGCCATGCGCGAAAGCCCAAGGCTTCAAGCTGGCGAACAATCGTTAGATCGGGTGCTGATGTCGGGGAGCTGGTCATCATCTTTGTCTTTGTTTGCACGCTTCAGGAAACGTTGTTATTTAGCTGCGGTAGTCGCCGTTGATGGCCACATATTCCTTGGTGAGGTCACATGTCCACACAGTTGCCTTGCCACGGCCAAGACCAATATCCACACGGATATAAATATCTTCGCCCTTCATATAATCGGAAGCAGCGGTTTCTGAATAATCCGGATCGCGTTCGCCCTGATGTGCCACGCGGATATCGCCGAACCAAATGGTAAGCAAATCACGCTCGGCTGGTTCACCGGCTTTACCAACGGCCATAACAACGCGGCCCCAATTGGCATCTTCACCGGCGGCTGCGGTTTTAACCAATGGTGAATTAGCGATAGAAAGGGCAATTTTCTTGGCGGAAGCGGCGGATTTTGCACCGGTCACTTCAATTTCAAGCATCTTGCGTGCGCCTTCGCCGTCGCGTGCAACCTGAAGAGCCAGTGACTTCAACAGGCGGTTCAATGCTTTTTTGAACTGGTTGAGGCGTGTGTCTTTGACATCGGTGATTGCTGGTGCGCCGCGCTCGGCAGCGGTGCCGGTTGAAAACAGCATCAAAGTGTCGGAAGTGGAGGTGTCGCTGTCAACGGTCATCGAGTTGAAGGTTGGATCAACGCCTTTAGAAAGCATGCTCTGCAACACTTGCGACGAGATCGGCGCATCGGTGACAATGAAAGACAACATGGTTGCCATATCAGGTGCAATCATGCCGGCACCTTTGGCAATACCATTGATGGTAACAGGTACTTCGCCGATCAGCACAGTTTCGGTCGCAACCTTCGGATAAGTATCCGTGGTCATGATTGCTTTGGCTGCTTCTGTCCAATAATTATCGACGGCATTTTGTGCCATATCGCCCAGCAGATGCGAGAATTTGCTTGCATCCAATGGTTCACCGATAACGCCGGTGGAAGCGAGGAAAATTTCGGTGGTCGAGCAGCCGATAGCCTGAGCGGCGGCTTCTGCGGTGGCTTGCGTGCTGGCGCGGCCTTTGGAGCCGGTGAAAGCATTGGCATTGCCGGAATTGACCACAACGGCGCGCGCTTTGCCGTGAACGAGGTTCTGGCGGCAGAAATCAACCGGAGCAGACGGGCATTTCGAGCGGGTAAATACACCTGCTGCTTCTGCCGGCTGATCAAAGATCAGCATCATAACGTCTGTTCGGCCTTTATATTTAATACCCGCTTCTGCGGTGGCAATACGCGCTCCTTTAATCGCGGGCATCGCCGGATAATGTTTTGGAGCAAGCGGAGAAATAGGTGCCGACATGATAGCCTCAAATACTGGTCATGTAATGTGATTGTGAATTTTTCTGCTTTTAAAGCAATCAACTTCTGCATCTCTTATGCGGCTTTTCCAAGCCTTTGCATAGAGATACCTTGTGTGAGACGCAAAAAAACGGGCACTTTTAAAATCAATTAAAAGCACCCGTTGTATTTTTGTCTTTTCAGGCCGTTATTTTAGGCCTGATGCCGAAACAAAACTTATTGTTTTGGAGCTTCTTCAGCATCCTGTTCGGCTGCTGCTTCCTTCATGGCTTTCTCAACAGCCGGATCATCATAGGTGATCTTCATGGCGTTGCGCAGGTCTTTGATCATGGTGACATAACGCTCACGCATAATCATCGAACGGATTTCGTCTTTAACCTGATCAAATGCCGGTGGCTGCTTGGCGCGCTTGTCTTCCAGCTTGATGATGTGGAAACCAAACTGTGATTCGACTGGCTCTTTGGTGTAGCTGCCCGGTTCCAGCGCAAAAGCTGCTTTTTCAAACTCAGGCACCATCATGCCTTCGCCGAAATAACCAAGATCGCCACCCTGTGCGGCAGAGCCGTCAGTGGAGTTTTCTTTAGCCAAATCTTCAAACTTGGCACCGCCATCCAGTTTCTTGATGATTTCTTCGGCGTCTTTTTTCTCTTTTACGAGAATGTGACGGGCACGAACTTCGTTTTGTGCAGGCAGAGCTGCAATTTCTTTGTCATAACGGGCGCGTGCGTCTTCGTCGGAGATTTTGTCGACGATTTCAGCTTTGAAAACTTCATTATGCAGCGCGCGGTCTTTTAAGAAACCCATACGGCGCTTGAAGTCTTCTGACTGGTCAAGCTTGTTTTTCTCGCCTTCAGCGGCAAGAGCTTTGATGTCGATGAGAGCAGCCAAAGCAGCCAAACGGCGCTGTTCAACCGGCAGACGGCCAAATTGCGGGTCCAGATCGGTTGCAGCCTGATCGACTTCGCCCTGCGTGATTGCGATGCCGTTAACAGTGGCCAGAACTTTGCCCGGTTCATCTTTTTCGGATTCGGTCGCAGCAGGAGCCGGAGCGGCTGCTTCCTGTGCGATAGCTGTGCCCATTACGCCACCCAAAAATGCAGTTGCAGCGAGAAGGACAAGGCTTTTACGGTAAAGTGTCATTAAAAATTCTCCATTGGAACCGTCTACCGACCTGATAAATACGGCATAATTTGGCCTTAAAAAGCATCTGTTATCATAGATGATAACGCGCTACTACGTTGACATCACGCAATCCCACTCTTATCTCTCC
>JAEWHQ010000082.1 GCA_023387715.1 Pseudomonadota bacterium
GCGCTGGCGCATCCTGTTCGTTTAACCATTTTAAGGCAATTGAGCATGCATGAGGCATGCTGCAAAGATATTGTCGGCGGACATGATCTTGCCCAATCAACTGTATCCCAGCATTTGAAAGTACTAGTACAGGCGGGACTGATTGATTTCCGCGCTGACCGGCAAAACTCGCGCTATCGCGTCAATCATGCACGACTTGATTATATCAAAGATCATTTTGCCCAATTATCTCTTCTTTGTGTAAAGCCGCCGACCTGCGATTAACACTGATGCTCTAATCGCCTGAATGAATTTCCCTGAAAGATAATCTTATGAATAACGGCAAAACGGTTTCTGCGGAATCCGGACAGACTTTTCGGACTTTACGCAATTTATGGCCCTATATGTGGCCGGCAGAGCGCCCTGATCTGCGCATGCGGGTGATCTGGGCAAGTTTTTATTTGGTGATTGCCAAGCTTGTCCTGATTTCAGTGCCTTATTTTTTCAAGTGGGTCACCAATGCGCTCAACGGCCAGCTTAATGCGCCGGATTTTATCCCTGCTATTTTGGTAGGTGCGGTGATGTTGGTGGTGGCTTATAACGCTGCACGCATAATTCAGGCAGGTTTGAACCAGCTGCGCGATGCGTTGTTTGCCAGTGTCGGCCAATATGCCGTGCGTCAATTGGCTTATAAAACATTCGTGCATATGCACCAATTATCGTTGCGCTTTCATTTAGAACGCCGCACCGGCGGGCTGTCGCGTGTGATTGAACGCGGCACTAAGGGTATTGAAACTATTGTTCGTTTCACCATTCTCAACACCGCGCCAACAGTGCTGGAATTTGCGCTGACAGCAATCATTTTTGCTTATGCTTACGGTTTTTCCTATCTTGCCGTGGTTGCGGTAACCGTTTGGGCTTACACATGGTTTACTATCAAAGCTAGTGACTGGCGCATCAGTATCCGTCGTGAAATGAACGATTCAGATACGGAAGCCAATACGAAAGCGATTGATTCCCTGCTGAACTTCGAGACCGTTAAATATTTCGGCAATGAAGCCATGGAGGCCAAGCGCTTTGACGGCGCCATGGCGCGTTATGAAAAAGCAGCAACCCAGACATGGACATCGCTGGGCTGGCTGAACTTCGGTCAGGCGGTTATTTTCGGTGTTGGTATGGCCATCGTGATGGTGATGTCAGCAATGGAAGTAAAGGCGGGAACGCAGTCGCTGGGTGATTTTGTCTTCATCAATGCGCTTTTGATGCAGTTGTCGATCCCGCTCAATTTCATCGGCTTTATCTATCGTGAAATCCGTCAGGGGCTGACCGATATTGAGCAGATGTTTGATCTTCTGGATGTCGATCAGGAAGTGCAGGACAAACCGCAAGCAAAAGTACTGGAAGTGCGCGATGGTGCCATCCGTTTTGATGATGTGCATTTTGCCTATGATCCGTCCCGTCCGATTTTGAAGGGCATCAGCTTTGAAGTGCCTGCCGGTAAAACTGTCGCCATTGTCGGGCCGTCGGGTGCGGGTAAGTCAACGCTGTCACGCTTGCTCTTCCGCTTTTACGATATTCAGTCGGGAGCGATTACCATTGACGGGCAGGATGTGCGGGATGTGCAGCAGGAAAGCCTGCGTCATTCGATTGGTATGGTGCCGCAGGATACGGTGCTTTTCAACGATACGATTGCTTATAATATCCGTTATGGCCGCATGTCGGCGAGTGAAGAGGAAGTGGAGCGTGCAGCAGAACTGGCACAGATATCCGGCTTCATCAAACATTTGCCTGAAGGCTATCAGTCGATGGTGGGTGAGCGTGGTTTGAAATTATCGGGTGGTGAAAAGCAGCGCGTAGCGATTGCCCGTACCATTTTGAAAGCACCGCCAATCCTGATTTTGGATGAAGCGACATCAGCCCTTGATACCGCCACCGAACAGGAAATCCAGCAGGCGCTTGATCTCGTCAGCCGCGACCGCACCACTTTGGTGATTGCGCATCGTCTCTCGACAGTGATCAATGCTGATGAGATTATCGTGCTGAAAGAGGGCGCTATTGCTGAAAAAGGCACGCATCGTCAGTTGCTCGCACAAAAGGGGCTTTATGCTTCAATGTGGGATCGCCAGCGTGAGGCAACCGAAGCAGAGGAACGTCTGCGTCAGGTTCGCGAACGTGATGATCTGGGTGTTTTGTAAGCAGAATCTCTTTCTCAAAATATTGAGCTAAATATCTGATAAAAGGCGGCTTTTGTGGAATTTTCCATGAAGGCCGCCTTTCTTTTAGTCCTGATTTGCTTGGGTATAAGGGGCGCAGTTATAAAAAAGCACAATGAACGGGGATAATGTTCAGTAAAAATGGTTCAAAATGCACGAATATTGCTGCATTTATGTGAAAAATGTCACGAAACGTGAATAGCTGCCGAAATGGTTTTGTTTTTGGCCAGAATGCAGTAAGTATCTGCAAAACTCGAGGATGAACTGATGAGCCTTGCCGATTCAATTCGAAATACATTTGTCCCTATCCACCGTGAGGGATATCCCTTCATTGCCGGTTTTTTCGTTGTCTCCCTGATTTTGGGCTGGCTGTGGAACCCGCTTTTCTGGGTGGGTATGGTTCTCACCATCTGGTGCATTTATTTCTATCGCGACCCTGAACGTGTGACGCCGATGGATGACCGGCTGGTCATTAGTCCGGCTGATGGTAAAGTTTCTTTTGTCGGCCCTTATGTGCCACCTGCGGAACTGGGCTTGGGCGATCAGCCGCGTATGCGCATTTCCGTGTTCATGAATGTGTTTTCTGTGCATATCAACCGTGCACCGGTGCGTGGCCAGATTGAAAAAGTCATTCATCGCCCGGGCAAATTTTTAAATGCGGAACTGGATAAATCCAGCGCGGAGAATGAGCGAAACAGTGTTCTGATCGATAGCCCGAAAGGTAAAGTGGCTGTTGTTCAGGTTGCAGGACTTGTCGCCCGCCGCATCGTTTGCTGGTCAAACGAAGATGACACATTGTCCGTGGGTGAGCGCTTTGGTTTGATTCGCTTCGGCTCCCGTCTGGATGTTTATTTGCCTGAAGGTGCAGTGGCACGCGTGGCAGTCGGTCAAACCGCTGTTGCCGGTGAAACTTTGCTGGCTGAATTTGACACAGACCGTTCAGAACCAACAGTGCGGATTGGTTAAGTCAAATGGAAACAGAGTTTCCGGAAACAGATCGCGGTGCTGGTAAGTCAGCTGGACAAAACGGCACCCAGACCGATGCAGGCATTATAGAAAGCCGGGGTCCCCGACTTTCTCAAATTCCGCTACGCATCATTATTCCGAATATCATCACTGTTCTGGCAATTTGCGCAGGGCTGACCGGTATCCGTTTGGCGTTTGAAAACCGTTTCGAACTTGCTGTGATGATGGTGCTGATTGCAGCCTTTCTGGATGGTCTTGACGGCCGTGTTGCGCGGATGATGAAAGGCTCTTCCAAATTCGGCGCGCAGATGGATTCTCTCGCTGATATTGTCAATTTCGGTGTGGCACCTGCCTTGGTGCTTTATTCCTTCATGCTGGATCAGGCGCGCTCCTTTGGCTGGACAGCAGCACTATTATACGCAATCGCCTGTTGTCTTCGTCTTGCACGCTTCAACGTCATGACAGAAGACCCGAACCGTCCTGCATGGCAGAATAATTACTTTATCGGTGTTCCGGCACCTGCGGGCGCTATGCTGGTTTTGTTGCCGGTTTATTTAGGCTTTTTAGGTCTTGTACCGACGCGCAATCTGGCTTTCATTGCTTCCGCTTTCACCGTTCTGATTGCGTTTTTGCTGGTGAGCCGCCTGCCGGTTTATAATGGCAAAACTGCTGGTAGCTATATTCGCCGCGATCTTGTGGCACCGCTTATTCTTTGCGTGGTGATTTATGTCGGTCTGCTGACAAGCTACACATGGTACACGCTGACTGTGACAGCTATTGCTTACACATTCATCATTCCTGTGAGCTGGGTTGCATGGAACCGTTGCGAGGCTTCGGAGAAGTGTGCTGGCAGTGCCACTGCACCGGCACCGGACGAGCCGGACAGTATCATTTAAAAGAATGCAGTTATGAAAAAAGGCTCTGTGAAAACAGAGCCTTTTTTATTGGGTTCGATCTGCTGGTTTAGTCAGGCAGATGATAATCAAGGAAACGATCTTTCGGCACATCAAACAATTTGCCGGTAAGCGTTAAAGCCGGATCGGCAAGCGCCACAATCTTTTTGGCTACATCATGCGGATGTGGCAGGCTGTCAGGATCTTCGCCCGGCATAGCCTGTGCGCGCATGGCAGTGCGGGTGGCGCCCGGATTAACGGAATTGACACGCAGCGCACTGTTTTTGGTTTCATCTGCCCAGCTGCGCGCCATCACTTCGACAGCCGCCTTGGAAGCCGCATAAGGCCCCCAGAATGCGCGTGCAGTGTGTGCAACACCTGATGACAGCACAATGGCACGTCCGGCATCAGAGCTGCGCAAAAGCGGGTCTACTGAGCGGATGAGGCGCCATGTGCTGGTGACGTTGATATTCATCACTTTGTCAAAGGTTTTGGCTTCGACATGACCAATGGGTGAAATGGTGCCAAGCACACCGGCATTGGCAACCATAATATCCAGCTTGCCCCAACGCTCGTGAATAGAGCCGCCCAAACGGTCAAGGGCGGGCAAGTCGGTCAGATCAAGTGGTACGAGCGTTGCGGAGCCGCCTTGCTTGCGGATTTCATCATCCAGTTCTTCCAGTCCGCCCACTGTGCGGGCAACTGCAATCACATGTGCACCGGCTTTTGCAAGCTCGAGTGCGAGGAAATATCCGATGCCGCGCGATGCGCCCGTCACCAGAGCCAGACGGCCATTAAGGTCGATGCTCATACCAATCCTGTCATATGTTAGAAGATCACTGGCCAGTTTTACCCGTTGCTTTTAACCGTTACTGGCCAGTAGTGATAAATTATGGATGTTGCTCTCATTGTCCTGATCGAGCAGGCGCGTCGGGTAGTCTCCGGTGAAGTAATGGTCAGTAAATTGCGGACGATCATTGTTGCGCGGCTCGCCGCCAACAGCGTGGTAAAGACCGTCGATCGAAAGGAATGCAAGCGAATCCGCACCAATATAGCGGCACATTGCGTCCATATCTTTATATTGGTTCGCAAGCAGCTTTTCGGCGTCCGGTGTATCGATACCGTAAAAATCGGGATAGAAAATCATCGGGCTGGCAACGCGGATATGCACTTCTGCTGCACCTGCATCACGGATCATCTGCACGATTTTAACGGAAGTGGTACCGCGCACAATCGAGTCATCAACGAGGATAACCCGCTTGCCTTCAATGATCTCACGATTGGCGGAATGTTTGAGTTTCACACCAAGCGCACGAATTTGCTGGGTTGGCTCAATGAAGGTACGACCAACATAATGGTTGCGGATAATGCCAAGCTCGAACGGAATGCCGCTGGCTTGTGCATAGCCGATAGCAGCAGGGGTGCCGCCATCTGGAACCGGCACAACAACATCTGCATTGACATGCGATTCTTTGGCTAGATTGAAGCCCATATTTTTGCGAGCATTGTAAACATTGCGGCCACCAACAACGGAATCGGGACGGGCAAAGTAAACATATTCGAACATGCAAAGACGTTCAGGCTGCGGCTTTTCCGGCTTGATAGATTGGGTGGTGATAGAGCCGTCCGGCTGCAATTCACACACAATCACTTCACCATTTTCAACATCACGTACGAAAGTCGCGCCGATAATATCAAGCGCACAGGTTTCGGAACAGAAAATCGGCTTGCCGTCGAGTTCACCCATAACCAACGGGCGAATACCGACCGGATCACGGGCGGCGATCAGTTTGGTGCGGGTCATGGCGAGAACGGCATAGCCGCCTTCAACCTGACGGATGGCATCAACAAAGCGATCAATCGATGAGGTATGGCGGGAGCGTGCAAAAAGATGCAGCACGACTTCGCTGTCGGATGTGGATTGGCAAATCGCACCGGCTGCAATCAGCTGACGGCGCAATGTCAGACCATTGGTGAAATTACCGTTATGCGCAATCGCAATACCGCCCACTTCCAGCTCGGCAAAAAGCGGCTGCACATTGCGCAGGATGGTTTCACCGGTGGTGGAGTAGCGCACATGGCCGATAGCCAGATCACCCGGAAGCTGAGCAAGGGTTGCAGGATCAGTAAAATGATCGCCGACCAGCCCCATATGACGCTCTGAATGAAAGCGATTATTATTGAAGGTAACAATACCTGCCGCTTCTTGTCCGCGATGCTGAAGGGCGTGCAGGCCGAGCGCTGTAAGCGCAGCCGCATCTTCGTGGCCTAAAATACCAAAGACACCGCATTCTTCATGCAAGCTATCTTCGTCCAGCATATAGGGAGTTTTGTCAGCATTACTGTGTGTCATTGCCGCAAGGCCTTTCGATTGCAGAGCAATTAAAAACACTCTCTATCACAAAAAAGCTTTTGATTGGAAGCAAAGAGTTGCGGCCTCAAAAAGCTTTTAACCTGCGCTGTCAGGAGTGTTTTCTGGTCAATTTGGGATCAGGTTGATTTTTTAAAAGTGCTGAAAAGCAAAAAAGCCACAGAAAATAATTTCCATGGCTTTCTTTGGAATTGAGTTTTTTACTGTGCAGTTTCTGCTTCAGGCGCAGGGGCAGCGTTTTGATCATTGCCTGACGGTTCTGCATTGTTTGGTTTCAGCTTGTCGATAAAGCTGGTGTCCGGATCAGCTGGCAGCAGTTCAACCAGTTTTTCGCCCAAATTATCAAGAAGTGCTTTGGACTTGGCATTGGCAACCCATGCTGGCTGGTCGGATGTGACGAGCCAGTTGAAGAACAACATGGCGACAACCATCAGCAACAGGCCGCGTGCTGCACCGAACAAAAAGCCCAATGTGCGGTCAAGCGCACCAATGCGGCTGTCGATGATGAAATCAGCAATTTTCATGGTGATGATCGAAACAATGATCAGCGCTACAAGGAAAACTGCTGCCAAAGCTGCAATTTTCGCCAATGTGTCACTGGTGACATATGGCTGGATGAACGGGATCACCTGCGGATAGAAGATATAAGCGGCAGCAGCTGCTGCTGCCCATGAAGCGACCGAAAGCACTTCTCGTGAAAAACCCCGTACCATCGCTAAAACAGCGGATACGAGCGTTATCCCAATAAGAATTCCATCAAGAAGGGTGATTGGCATTCGGCCTGTCCTTAATCTACTTAAACTCTATCCTTGCATGCCTGCGGCGTTTTGCAAGTCAGCTTTCCTGTGTCGGGTGACTTATGCACCCAGTTTTTAACCGTTCTTCTGTGCCTGGCCTGAGGCGGCAATATCGACAACCATGTCGGTCAGCGCAACCTTTTCGGTTAAGCGGAATTGGGCGTTTTTCCACAACTCGCTACTGCCACCGGGTACGACTGCATGCCTGAAACCAAGTTTCTCTGCTTCCTTCAGGCGCTGCACGGCATGAGACACCGGACGAATAGCGCCAGAAAGACTGATCTCGCCGAAATAAACGCTATCGGCCGGAAGGGCAATAGCTGCAATGGAGGAAACAAGTGCTGCAGCCACTGCTAAATCGGCGGCAGGCTCAGAAATACGATAACCACCGGCCACATTGAGATAAACATCATGCTGCCCGAAGCGCACACCGCAATGGGATTCAAGCACAGCCAGAATCATTGAAAGGCGGCTGCCGTCCCAGCCAACCACCGCGCGGCGTGGTGTACCAAGGCTGGACGGGGCAACCAGTGCCTGAATTTCTACCAAAACAGGGCGCGTTCCTTCCATACCGGCAAAAACTGCGGCACCGGGTGATTTTTCATTGCGTTCGCCCAAAAATAATTCGGACGGATTGGCAACTTCACGCAAACCTTTATCGGACATTTCAAAAACGCCGATTTCGTCGGTAGGGCCAAAGCGGTTTTTGACGGTACGAAGGATGCGGTAATGATGGCCGCCTTCACCTTCAAAATAAAGTACGCCATCGACCATATGCTCAACTACGCGCGGGCCGGCAATCTGGCCTTCTTTGGTGACATGACCAACAAGTACCACCGCCGCACCTGTCTGCTTGGCATAGCGGATCATTGCTTGTGCGGAGGAGCGCACCTGCGTCACTGTTCCGGGCGCACTATCGGCCAAATCAGTCCAAAGGGTCTGGATGGAATCGATAATCACCAGATCAGGGCGCTTATTACCGGCAATGGTTGCTAAAATGTCTTCGACATTGGTTTCGGCTGCCAGTTCGACAGGTGAGGAGGCAACGCCTAAGCGCTGCGCACGCAAGCGGATTTGTGCAACCGCTTCTTCACCTGAAACATAGACAATGCGATGTCCCTGATTGGCAAGGGCTGCTGCGGCTTGCGTCAAAAGTGTGGATTTGCCAATGCCCGGATCGCCGCCGATTAAAAGTGCAGAACCGCGCACAAAACCGCCGCCGGTGGCGCGGTCAAGCTCGGCAATGCCGGAGGAAATGCGCGGTGCATCTTCAATTTCGCCGTCAAGCGAGGTGAGGGTGACGGCGCGGCCTTTACGGGCACTGCGCAATGATGAAGGGCCACTACCGATACCGCTATTGGTGCCTTCTTCCACGAGTGTGTTCCACTCGCCGCAACTGTCGCATTTTCCGGCCCAGCGCGTATGCACGGTGCCGCAGTTCTGGCAGATAAACTGCACTCTGGCTTTGGCCATCAGCTATCCCTTTTGAGAAACTGCTTATGCAGGCGTTGGTCGTTAGAGCTTATTCATCATATTGCTCAGGCACATAAGAGCCTTCGGCCAGATCCGCAAAGCGTGTAAATTCTGACTGGAAGGCGAGCTTGACGGTGCCTGTCGGCCCGTGACGCTGCTTAGCAATAATCACGTCAGCAGTGCCTTTGACCTTTTCAAACTGCATTTTCCATTCGTCATATTTCGGATCGAATTCGTCACGAGGTTCAAGGTTTTTGACGTAATATTCTTCACGGAACACGAAGAGCACAACGTCCGCATCCTGCTCAATCGAACCCGATTCACGCAAGTCAGAAAGCTGCGGGCGTTTGTCCTCTCGGCTTTCCACCTGGCGGGAGAGCTGTGAGAGCGCGATAATCGGCACATTCAGTTCTTTGCCCAAAGCTTTCAGGCCGGTGGTGATTTCGGTAATTTCCTGCACACGGTTTTGTGCGGATGCTTTGGAGGAGCCAGTCATCAGCTGGACGTAGTCGATGACCAGAACATCAAGGCCGCGCTGGCGCTTCAAACGGCGCGCACGTGCAGCAAGCTGCGCAATGGAGATACCACCTGTCTGGTCAATATAAAGCGGAATTTTCTGCATGACTTGCGAGCAGGCAACCAGTTTTTCAAAATCTGTTTCGGTAATATCACCGCGGCGGATTTTGGAGGAAGACACTTCTGTCTGCTCGGAGATAATACGTGTAGCCAGCTGTTCGGCCGACATTTCGAGCGAGAAGAAGCCGACAACACCGCCATTCAAGGCTTTGATGCTGCCATCTGCCTGCTGTTCACCCTCATAGGCATTGGCGATATTGAAGGCGATATTGGTTGCAAGCGAGGTTTTACCCATACCCGGACGACCCGCCAGAATGATCAAGTCGGAAGGCTGCAAGCCACCCATTTTTGCATCGAGCGACTGGATGCCGGTTGAAACACCTGACAAGTGTCCATCACGCATAAATGCTTGGTTCGCCATATCAACGGCAGTGGTAACA
>JAEWHQ010000177.1 GCA_023387715.1 Pseudomonadota bacterium
GCAAAGGTGAAGTGTTTAAAATCACCATTTCGCCTTTTGCGACAGCCAATATGTTCAAAAAAGGCCACCGCATCCGTTTGGATATTTCCTCATCAAACTTCCCTAAATATGATGTGAACCCAAACACCGGCGAACCGGAAGGCACCAGCCACCGCAAGAAAACAGCGGTCAATACGGTTTTCATGCATAAAGGCCGTGCATCAAAACTTAAATTGCAAAAGCTCTGATATGATCAAAAAATGCCCCTGCAAAACAGGGGCATTTTTATTATTTGTCTTCTCTTTAAAAATTTTAAGATTTTTGCCCTGTTGCATCCGTGGCAATGAACTTCAAAATCCCTGCCAATTGCACTGCTTTTTTAGGTTCTTGCGCAACCACATCTGACGGATGAGAAACACCATCATTGACCGGCACTTCATCAAAATCAAACGGGCTGATACCTTCAAGACACGCGACATTCACCCCATATTGATGCGGATTGGAACGACGCTGGTGATGTGTATAAATTCCGCAAACCGAGCAAAAATAATGCTTCGCGCTCTTCGTGTTAAACTGATAAAGCGTGAGCTTCTCTTCACCTTCCAAAATATGAATATCAGATAATTCAGCAGAAACTGCAATTGCCCCACGCATACGGCAATAAGAACATGTGCAACGACGTGCAGTGTGTAGCCCATCCGATAAACGCACATAGAATTTAACACTGCCGCAATGGCATTGCCCTGAAATATCAGCAATATCTTTATTCATATTCCCGCTCTCTTTGCGCATTTTCATACAATTGAGCAAAAATAACATGAAAAAAGACAGATTAATCTGTCTTTTTTCATTGCATCACTTCAATATTTTTTACTTCAGCAATTCTTTAACACGATTGAGTGCCGCCGAAAAACCATCCAATGAAACGCTGAGTTTCACTTCACCACCGGTTACCGCTTCTGCAACCAGATTGAGCGCTTTACCGGAATTCAAAGCTTTTAGCTGTGCTTCGCCAAAATTAAGCGGAACAATACAACCGGCGGGTAAACAAGTTGAAAATGCCTGTGCTGCACCGGCTTTGGCTTCATCGATCTGCAAAGAAACACCTTTGCTCAATTGTAAACCAAAAGGCATCACCAACGCACCCGATGCACCATCCGCTGTTGGCTGTAATTCAACCGCCAAAACGCGGGAACCCTTATTATCCTGCTGCTGCTGTGAAAGGGAACAAAGCGGCTTAGGTGCTGCATCTTTTACTGCCTGCAAGCGACATTGCACCGCCCAGTCGCCGTGCGTTTCAGACAAAGAACTTGCACCACCAGGCAAAGGCGACGCCTTATCCTGAGCATATGCAGAAAACGCGCTACCACAAGAAACCAACAAAGCAGCAGTCAATGTCAGATATTTTGGCATGATCGAATATGACATAAAGTGATCCCGTATATGCTATTATTAAAAATCATCAGCACAATTAAAACATATGCGCCTTTTTACTGTAATTGATTGCCGTTCGCAGGCATCTTGTCAATGCACATTCAGTTTAAGAAAGCAAAAACCAATATCATTCGAATAAGTTATATATATTTTGAAATAAGCGCTGCTATGATTGTCCAAAGCGTGCATTATTAGCCCATTCTTTGCGTAACAACCGGAAATTTTCATCATGAAAACAAAGATCATTATTGATACCGATCCGGGGCAAGATGATGCGGTGGCGATTTTACTGGCGCTCGCCAGTCCTGAACTGGATATTTTAGGCATCACCACCGTGGCCGGTAACATCCCGCTGGAACGGACTCAAAGCAATGCGCGCAAGATTTGTGAAGTGGCAGGGCGAAAAGACATCAAGATTTTTGCCGGTGCATCAAGGCCATTAGTGCGCCAATTGGTAACCGCAGAAGAAGTGCACGGCGACACCGGCCTGAACGGTTATGACCTGCCCGTTCCCAAAATTCCTTTGCAGCCGCAAAATGCTGTCGATTTCATCATTGAAACACTGTTGCAGGAAGAAACCGGCACGGTCACTTTATGCACATTGGGGCCTTTGACCAATATAGCTATGGCTTTGACACGCGAACCGGCCATCGCGCCCCGCATCAAACAAATCATCATAATGGGCGGTGGTTATTTTGAAGGTGGCAACATCACGCCTGTCGCCGAGTTTAATATCTATGTCGACCCACATGCAGCCCATGTCGTTTTCAATGCCGGTTTGCAGCTGACCATGCTGCCACTGGATGTGACGCATCAGGTGTTAACCACCAAAAAACGCGTTGATGCCATCCGCCAGATCGGCACCCGCAGCAGTGAAATTGTCGCCGCTTGGCTTTCTTATTATCAACGGCATGATGAAGCTAAATATGGCACTGATGGCGCGCCATTACATGATCCGAATGTAATTGCCTATCTGCTCAAACCAGAGCTTTACTCCGGCCGCCATTGCAATGTGGAAATTGAAATTGCTTCAAATCTCACAATGGGCGAAACCGTTGTTGACTGGTGGGGCGTAACCACAAGAGCAAAAAACGCTTATTATATACGTGACGTGGATGCAGATGGTTTTTTCACACTGCTGACAGAGAGCTTAAGCCATTTACCCGGCTGAGCCTAAAAACATTTCACAATTATAGGCTTATTGCACCAAATCATTGAAGAGTATATCGTTTACTCAAACTTACGCATCAGATTTTTCATTCACAAACAAATATTCAGGTGTTTTGTTGGCTTCGGGTTTAGAACACGCGATTACTGCGACTGATACATTCGCGCATATGCGCATTATCAACGGCATGGGGATCAGCCTGTGCTTGTCTCGTATTCTGATTTTTCTCTCCCGTTTCATCCAACACCCGACAAAACATAAAATCTCCAAAGTCCATATGGGGTGGGTTTTTGTCATCCTGCTCTGGATCATCCAGTTCTGGTGGGACTATCTGTTTGAGAGTGGTGAAAAAACCTACGATATTTACACTTATGTTGTTGATTTATCATATGTATTTGGGCTGTTTTTCATCTGCGTTACCTTAACGCCTGATGATGTAAACGAATATGGCGGTTATGAAGAATATTTCTTCTCCCGCAAAAAATGGCTTTTCTCATTTTTTATCGCCATCAATATCGTGCAAAATCTGAATGAAATTCGCAACGAGTTGAGCGCTCATAATATGAGAGGCTTGATCGTGGAATTTGGCCTGTTAGCTTTTAGCACGTTATGTATTCTGCTCGCGATGCGCATTAAATCTAAGAAATTTCAGTTCTTCCTGATTGGTCTTTTAACCTTCGGTATTGTCCTTGACTTTACGTTGAATTTTTTAGGAATTGATCATTAAGTAAAATAAGATACCCTAGTTGAGTGCGTCGCTTTTTATAAACGCCACGCCTTTTCCTGATATTTTTTTCGTCTTTCGATAAATACCCACCAAGTTGGCATAAAAAATTGAATAATAACAAACACTTCGCCGTTCAGTCTGTGGAAGGTTCTGCTGGCGCTTCCGATCAGGCGCAGCCTTCCAGTACGCAAACCGAACGCAACCATAAATTAGGCATTACATTGGTGATCGGCGCGACCGCCATTTTTGCCATGCAAGATGCAATTACCAAACATCTGGTTACCGACTATCCGATTACTTTTATTATTATGGCGCGTTACTGGGTATTTTTTGCTGTCGGAACGATCATGGCAGCGCGCGCTGATGCAGGTTTTAAAAACACTGTCCGCAGCCGTAAACCTGTCATTCAAATTGCGCGCGGACTGATTTTAGTTTTTGAAATTGCCATGGTTGGTTTGGCGTTTAAAACCATGGGGCTTGCAGAGGTTATCGCCCTCTTTCAATCTTACCCTCTCTTTGTTACCGCGTTAGCGGCGATTTTTTTAGGCGAAAAGGTTGGTTGGCGCCGTTGGCTGGCTTTGGCCGTTGGTTTCGGTGGAATTTTGGTCATCTTACGCCCCGGCAGCGGCGTGATGGAATTTGGTGCCGTTTACACCATGCTCGGTGCTATTGCTTATGCACTTTATCAGATTTTAACCCGCGTTTCCGGCACCAGCGACAGTGCAGTCACATCATTCTTTTATGTGGGAGCCGTCGGCGCAGTGCTGATGACACTTGGTCTGCCGCTTTTCTGGGTCAGTATGGCACCGGTTGATTTATTATGGCTTTCGCTTTTATGCGTGATGGCCATGGTCGCGCATTTCTTTTTGATTAAAGCGCTGACATTGGCACCGGCAACATTATTGCAGCCATTCAACTATTTGCAGCTGGTCTGGTCGATCATTGTCGGTTGGATTGTCTTCCGCGATATGCCGGATCTGTGGACATTTGTCGGTGGTTTTATCGTTGTCGGAAGCGGATTATTTGTGTTCTACCGCGAGCAAAAGCGCGCGGCAGAACGTAAAAAACAGCTCTTAAAAGAAAATACTGTATAAAAAGCGCAGACAAATGGCGGTCAAGAATAAACCGAATGCCATTTCCAGCTTACGACGGGACAGGCTATGTGCTAATTTTGCGCCAACCGGTGCCATGTAAATACTGGTCGGGATGAAAAGCAGGAAACCGACCAGTGACACATAACCCAATGTCATCGGCGGCTGCAAAGCCGCCACATCCGGGTAAAGTGCTGCGGTTGGCCAGCCTGCATAAATATAGCCCAAAGCTCCCGGAATAGAGATCAGCACACCAACACCTGATGATGTTGCGACCGCTTCATGGATCGGACGCTTGTAAAAGGTCATGAACAAGGTGGAGAGCTGACCGCCGCCAATGCCCATTAACGAGGCAAGAACACCGATAACACCACCAACCAGTTTGACGATGATCTTATTCGGATAAACTTCGCCCAAATGCCAGTTTTCTTTGCCGAACAGCAGACGAATTGCCGTAAAACCTGCAACAACAACAAAAATGATTTTAAACAGTTCTGCCGGCGCAAAACGCGCAATCATCGCGCCCAGAACCACACCGATAATGATCGGAATTGCCCAGCTTTGCAGCAATGCCAGATCAATCGCGCCTTTTGAACGATGGCTGTAGAAAGAGCGGATGGATGTCGGCACGATGATCGCCAGCGATGTGCCGATACATAATTGCATGCGCACATCTTCCGGCACGCCTAAATAACGGAACAATTCATAGAGAATAGGCACGGCCACTGTACCGCCGCCAACGCCAAACAATCCGGCCAGCATTCCTGTAATGCCACCGGCAACCAGCAGGCCGATAACCAGCCAAACCAGTTCATATGTATCAATACCCATCATTCTCTCATGTCCGTTATTATCAAATTATTGTGGGTTCTTAATATCTCAAAGAGGTCGCAACATTTCATACTGAGGATGTTTTGCAAGCGTTCCCTGAAGTTTTAAACCACAAACAACAGAAATACCGCAATTTGAGCACCTATTAGACCATTGAATAGGCTGCTTATAGCTAAAGCCCATATTAAACTAAAGGAATCACATTGAGCATTGAAACAATACCGGGATTGAGGGATGCGGCTTGTGCCGCCGGTATTTTTCAGCTTCAATAGTGGCAAAAGCATAAGATAAAAAGTCAGCAGCGCTTTAAAAACCATAAAAGATCAAGGGAACGGCGCTGATCAAGACTTCACAATAGGGGGAGGTTAAGTGGTGCTGGATATTCTTATCGCAGAAGATGAACCCGCAATATTAGAATCCCTTGAGTTTATCCTGCAACGAAAAGGCTGGAGTGTCGCTGCTGTTCATGATGGTGAGGCCGCTTTGGAGGCACTGGTGCGGTTGCAACCGCGCTTATTATTGCTCGACATTATGCTGCCGCGCAAAAACGGCATGGATGTCTTGAAAACCATCCGCGCCCAGCCGGCGCTTTATCAGGCTAATGTTTTGGTGCTCACCGCGCGCGGCCAGCGTTATGATCGTAAAATGGCTTCGGATTTAAACGCCGATGGCTTTATTACCAAACCTTATTCCAACAGTGAGGTCATCGCCGAGGTCAGCCGTTTACTATCGACCCCGCAAATCGTGGCGGGTTAACATGGTTCAAAATCGGGGTCACGCGCGCCCTCCGCAAAGCGATGGCGATAAAAAACGCGATAATGCGGTGTTTCTGTTGCCGCTCTTTGGCTGTGTCTTTTCATTGCCACCAATGATGAACTTGTTTAATCACAAAGTTCTCGTCTTTGGCATACCACTCGCCTTTTTATATTTGCTCGGCGTTTGGACAATCATGGTTGTCGTTGCTTTCTTTATTTCGCGCAAGAGCCGCAAAACACAAGCTCCCTCCCCTGAAGCTGAGCCTCAAAACCGCGATCTCACCGCAGATCAGAACAGGCCAAGATGATGCTGTCACCGAATTTCGTTATTCTGACAGCTGTTGCCTATGTGGGGCTTTTGTTTCTGCTTGCTTATATTTCCGATAAACGCGCCCAGCGCGGCAATGCCGGTTTTTTACGCTCACCTTTCATCTATACGCTGTCGATCTCGGTCTATTGTACCAGCTGGACATTTTACGGCGCTGTCGGCACGGCTGCCCGCAGCGGTCTGGAATATATGGCTATCTATATGGGGCCGACTTTAGTTTTCGTCGGCTGGTGGTTTTTGCTGCGCAAACTCATCCGTATCAGCCACGCCCAGCGCATCACATCGGTGGCAGATTTATTATCCTCGCGCTTTGGAAAATCCAGCCCGCTTGCAGTGCTGGTAACGCTCATCGCCGTGATTACCATCACGCCTTATATTGCCCTCCAGCTAAAAGCAATTACCGGTTCCATTCAGGTCATTTCCATCGCCAAAAGCGGCGGTGGGCTGGATGAAGTTAAACTTGCACTCGGCGTCGCCATCGGCATGGCGCTTTTCACTATTTTGTTCGGCACCCGCAATGTTGATGCGCGTGAGCAGCATCACGGCGTCGTTGCGGCGATTGCTTTTGAAGCCATTGTCAAACTGATTGCCCTTATTGCTGTTGGTATTTTTGTTGTTTTTAGCCTTGGCGGCGGGATGGAACAAATTTACGCTCAAGCCGCAGATGCAGGCATTAATATTTATGAGCGCGAAAGCTTCGGCAGCCGCTGGGTAACGGTTTTGTTTCTATCGGCCTGTGCTGTTATCTGCCTGCCGCGCCAATTTCAGATCACTGTCGTTGAAAACTCCAATGAAGAGCATTTACGCACCGCAGGCTGGGCATTTCCGGCCTATTTGCTGGTGATGAGCATTTTTACCATGCCGATTGCTTTCTACGGGCTTTCCACTATGCCCGCCGGTTCCAATCCGGATATGTTTGTGCTCACCTTGCCCATGTCCACCGGCAATGACGGCCTAGCGCTTTTTGCCTTTATCGGCGGCTTTTCCAGCGCCACTTCAATGATTATTGTCGCCTCCATCGCACTTTCCATTATGGTTTCCAACCATGTGGTTTTGCCGATTGCGCTGCGCCATTCCGACAATCTGGAAGCCGCAGGCGAGCGTGGCATTGCAAGGCTTTTGCTGCGCACAAGGCGCATTTCCATTGCCGCCCTTTTATGTCTCGGTTTTCTCTATTTCTGGTTTACGTCTAATTCCGATGCTTTGGCACCCATCGGCCTCATTTCCTTTGCTGGTGTCGCGCAATTATTACCCGCTATGGTCGCAGCCCTTTATTGGCATGCCGCAACCGTTAAAGGTGCATTTTCCGGTATTCTCATTGGTTTTATCATCTGGGCATGGACATCTTTTTTGCCAAGCTTCGGCACCACCAGCGAAGTGGTCGCGCAGATTGTCAAATTTGGCCCATGGGGTCTGTCGATGCTGCGCCCTGAAGCGCTTTTCGGCATGGAAGGCTTTGATCCGCTGGTACATTCGGTGTTTTGGAGCATGTTTTTTAACATTTCCACGCTGATTTCCGTTTCCATGCTCACCAATCAAAGCGTCATGGAGCACATTCAGGCAGCTTTATTTGTGGATGTGTTTAAGCCCGGTCAGGCAGCGCAATCGCATATCATTCAAGGCTCGGTTTCAACCGATGAATTGTTCTTCGTGGCTGAGCGTGTTCTTGGCTGGTCACGCGCGAAAAATATTTTCGACATTCACAATATTCCGCGCGGCCACGGACGCGAGCGGTTTGAGGCTTCAGCTGAATTTATCACCGAGCTGGAACGCAGTCTTGCCAGCTCCATCGGTTCAGCCTCTGCGCATTTGCTACTCAGCAAGATTGTTGCCGGCGATATCATCACACTGGAAGAGGTGATGCGCATTGCCGATGAAACGCAACAAGTGATCGAATATTCGCATGAATTGGAAGAAAAATCGCAGGAACTGCGCGAAACAGCGCAAAAACTGACCGAAGCCAATGCGCTTTTGCATGAATTACACCGGCAAAAAGATGATTTTCTGTCTCAGGTCAGCCACGAAGTCCGCACCCCGATGACCTCCATCCGCTCCTTCTCCGAAATTTTATTAACCGATGATCAGCTCGACGATGATCACAAAAAGCGTTTTGTAAATACAATCCATCGCGAAAGCATGCGCCTGACCAAGCTGCTGGATGAAATTCTTGATCTCAATGCTCTGGAACATGGCGAACGCAATTGGGAAAATATCGAAGCCAATGCAGAAGAAGTGTTGGAGCGCGCGGTTGCCGTTTGCGAAGCATTGGCGCAACAAAGATCTATGATGGTTGAAAGCGGTGAACGGGTTAAAGAAGCATGGGTGCACACCGATCCCGACCGGCTTTCACAGGTGTTCATCAATATTATCGCCAATGCGATTGCTCATAATGATGCGGTTTTTCCGGTGGTAAAAATCAGTTCCTATATTGCTGTGGATCATTACCATGTCGATATTTCTGATAATGGCTCCGGCATACCGGAAGAGTTCAAACGCAGCATTTTCGACAAATTTGTGCGTGGTTCCTCGCGTGAAAACGCCCATGGCAGCCATGGTTTAGGCTTAGGGCTTAATATCAGCCACCGCATCATCACTAAAATGAGCGGTTCACTTCAACTGGTCGATGACGGACAGACCGGTGTTTGCTTCCGCATCAGCCTGCCTTTGCGCCAGCCTGTCAGCGCCTGAGGTTCAAGGCGCTGATGCCGGTTCCTGCCGGTGACTGCAATCATAACGGATGCAAAGGCGGCAAGAAGGGCCGATCGGCACCGGTTTAGCACTCAATTCCAGCCCTTTGCCGTAAATAGTTCTGTCGGCATGCAAAATATCGCAAGCCAGCATCACCGAAAACACCAGCGGGCGATCACCAAAGGCTGAAACACGTTTCGGCACGGCTTTAGCCACCAGCAAATATTTGTTTCCATTGGTAAATTCAGAAATTTGTCGGATAGCACTATTGGAAGCAAAAGCATCATAAACCGGCCAGAGCAGACAGCCATGCCCTGAAACAGGCAATGTAAAACCGGGAAGCGGAAAGCGTTTACTCAAACGGCCAGCCATATCGGCACGCAAAAAGCCAAAAGGCACACCTTCTTGTCCTTTGCGCCGCAATGTCACCAACCGATGCGCAACCTGTTCAAAGCTGGAACTATAAATTTGCGACAATAAATCAATATCATAGAGATGTTCTTCCGCATCTTTGAAAAACGCCTCATAAGGCATCATAATCGCACCAGCGATATAAGATGACAAAGCATGCTGCGCGATGGAGCGGG
>JAEWHQ010000188.1 GCA_023387715.1 Pseudomonadota bacterium
ATCGCGCGCACGAGCGCGCGGTCACGCGGTTCCAGCGCCAGATATTGTGCATTGCCGGAGTTATTATCGGTCAAGCCGTCAAGCGAGCTGTTTTTTTCAATGACTGCGCCAAGCAGGCGCTGCGCACAAAGACGCGCTGCCAGACCCGGACGGTCGAACATATCGGCTTGTTGTTTGAAATTCCGTTTTTTTCCGGCGTTCTTTTTGTTAGTTTGGTTCACGACCACGGTCCTTTAAAGCCGGTTGAGCCCTGATCATCACTATTACCCCAAGGGCCGCGTGTTGGCTCAGGAGTTGCTCGTGATAAAGGCGCTGAATAAGATATGCCCATCTCGGTTGCCATTTGCTGCAAAGCTGCAATGCGATTATCAGTATCTGGATGGGTTGAAAACAAATTATCTGCACCGCGTCCAGATAGCGGGTTGATAATAAACATATGTGCGGTTGCCGGATTGTGCTCGGCCTCTTCATTTACGGTCGTTTTGGCACTACGGGCAATTTTATTCAAGGCGGAAGCGAGCCAAAGCGGATTACCGCAAATTTCGGCACCTCGGCGGTCGGCTGCATATTCGCGCGTACGACTGACAGCCATTTGCACAATCATAGCGGCAAAAGGGGCAACAATCATGGCAATAACCGTGCCGATAATGCTTAAAATATTATTGCCGTTTTCACGGTTACCGCTGAAGAAAAGCGCAAAATTGCCGAGCATGGAAATGGCACCGGCCAAAGTGGCAGTGATTGTCATCGTCAATGTGTCGCGATTTTGCACATGCGCCAGTTCATGTGCCATCACTCCGGCAATTTCTTCCGGTGTTAAGCGCTGTAAAAGGCCTGTTGTTGCGGCAACGGCTGCGTTTTCCGGATTACGGCCGGTGGCAAAAGCATTGGCCTGATCTTCATGGATGATATAGATTTTAGGTGTCGGCAAACCGGCGTTGGCGGCAAGGCCACGGACAATGCGGAAATATTCTGGCGCGGTGCGCTCATCTGCTTCCTGCGCATTATACATACGCAGCACCATTTTGTCGGAATTCCAATAGCCGATGGCATTAGTGGCAATGGCAATCAGCAGTGCAATCATCATGCCGCCGCTGCCGCCCAAAAGATAGCCGACACTCATAAACATGACTGTCATCAAAGCAATCAGCATGGCTGTTCTTGTCATGTTCATTGGCTATCTCCTGTAATCTCGTGCAAATTAGTACGTAAAATACTTTGCACAGCAATTGATCTTGCCTATATCATGGGGATCAGAACGCCAAGCTTCAATAATTAGCTTTTAAACTTATTGTCGATAATAGTGTGGGATAGTGGTTATGACCAAGAATGATGCAGCAGATCAGGTGCAGGACGTGGCTGCGAAGGCGCGTGATTTTAACGATTTGCCACCTGCTGCACAACGCGCACTTAAAGAAGCGGAAGAGCGCCGGAAAACTGAAGAACAAGCGGTACCCCTGCGTGAAATCGGCGGACGCGGCGGTAAAGATCCTGCACGATTTGGTGATTGGGAAATCAAAGGCCGCACCATTGATTTTTAAATGAAGTGCCGTCTGCGGGCGTTCACATAATAGATAAATTTGAAAAAGGCCGGATAAACCGGCCTTCTTTTTTGATCCAAAGCTAACTTGTATAAGCTTTAAAATTATTTTTTGTTCTGGCGCTGATCGATGAGATCATCCACCACTGCCGGATCAGCAAGGGTAGAGGTGTCGCCCAATGTGCCGAAATCATCTTCGGCAATTTTGCGCAAGATACGGCGCATGATTTTACCGGAACGTGTTTTAGGCAATCCAGGTGCGAACTGGATTTTATCCGGTGTTGCAATCGGCCCGATCTCGGTGCGCACATGCGCAATCAGTTCTTTGCGCAATTCTTCCTGATCTTTAGTTTCGGCATCCGACATCAGCGTGACATAGCAATAAATGCCCTGTCCCTTAATGGCGTGCGGATAGCCTACAACGGCTGCTTCGGACACGTCATGATGCGAAACCAGTGCCGATTCAATTTCAGCCGTTCCCATACGGTGACCGGAAATGTTTAATACGTCATCAACACGACCGGTGATCCAGTAATAATCATCTTCGTCACGGCGCACGCCATCACCGGAGAAATATTTGCCCGG
This sequence comes from Pseudomonadota bacterium, assembly GCA_023387715.1. Classification (GTDB taxonomy): domain Bacteria; phylum Pseudomonadota; class Alphaproteobacteria; order Rhizobiales; family Rhizobiaceae; genus Paenochrobactrum; species Paenochrobactrum glaciei. Next base: position 2,126 of record JAEWHQ010000188.1, read on the forward strand.
ATAGGTGGTGAAATAAGCCTCTTTAAAGCGGGCATGATCACCATAAAGCGTTCTTGCCTGTGACGGCCATGAATCCACGATGCAAAGATTGCCATCGGTGACACCTTCCAGCACTTCGCCTTCATTGTCGACGATCTCCGGCTTGATGCCAAAGAAAGGACGTGTGGCTGAGCCCGGTTTCAAATCCGTTGCACCCGGCAGCGGACTAATCAGAATGCCGCCGGTTTCGGTCTGCCACCATGTATCGACAATCGGGCAGCGCTGATCGCCAACCACATTATAATACCATTCCCATGCTTCCGGATTGATTGGCTCGCCAACTGAGCCAAGCAGACGCAGAGAGGAGCGGGAAGAGTGGGTGACAAATTCATCGCCTGCACCCATTAATGCGCGAATAGCAGTTGGTGCGGTGTAGAAAATATTAACGTGATGCTTGTCGACCACTTCCCAGAAACGACCGTAATCAGGGAAATTAGGCACGCCTTCAAACATCAATGTCGTTGCGCCATTGGCCAGCGGGCCATAGACCAGATAAGAGTGACCGGTAACCCAGCCCACATCTGCCGTGCACCAATAAACATCGCCGTCCTGATAATCAAAGACATATTGATGGGTCATAGATGCATAGACAAGATAGCCACCGGTTGTATGCAGTACGCCTTTTGGCTTGCCGGTCGAGCCGGAAGTGTAAAGGATGAAAAGCGGATCTTCCGCATTCATTGGCTCCGGTTCGCAAACAGGTGAAGCCTTGGCAATTTCCTGATGATACCACAGATCTCGACCCGGGCCCCAGCTGATTTTGCCGCCTGTGCGGCGCACAACCAGCACCTTGTTGACCATAACGAATTGCTTGGCAGCAATATCGATGGCTTTATCAGTATTTTCTTTCAGTGCGATTGGTTTACCGCCGCGAACACCCTCATCGGAAGTGATGACAAAAGTTGACTGACAATCGACAATACGACCGGCGAGTGCTTCCGGTGAAAAGCCGGCAAAGACGATAGAATGTACCGCGCCAATGCGGGCGCAAGCAAGCATCGCATAAGCGGCTTCCGGAATCATCGGCAGATAAATGGTGACGCGATCACCTTTTTGAACGCCATTTTCCTTCAGCACATTGGCTAAGCGGCAGACATTTTCATGCAGTTCGCGATAAGTGATTTTCTTATCGATATAAGGATTGTCACCTTCCCAGATAATCGCAACCTGATTGCCGCGTGTTTCTAAGTGGCGATCAATACAGTTATAGGCAATATTGGTGATGCCGTCCTCGAACCATTTGATGGAGATATCGCCATCAAAGGAAGTGTTCTTCACTTTGGTGTAAGGCTTGAACCAGTCGATGCGCTTACCGTGTTTGCCCCAGAATGCTTCCGGATCGGTGATACTTTCCTGGTACCACTCCTGATAGGTCGCTTCATCCATTTGTGTATTGGCTTTTGCTCCCGGCAAGACAGGATACAGCTTCTCTGACATGATTTCCTCCGTGAATGACCGGCAAATCTCCCTAAGCCGGCATGCGCGATGATTCCCTTAAATCATCATTATCATTTTTTCTATTTATAAACGGCACGGGTCAGAGGTAAAGTTAGACAAAGGCGTTAAGTGCACGCAAAGTGACGCAGATGTTAGAACAGGCCAGTTTATACCGAATCCGGCCTGTCTCACATATTGAAAACCGGCCTATTCGGCGGCACTTTGTGGGCGGTCACCAAAAATTGCGGAGCCGACACGCACGGACGTTGCGCCAAAAGCGATGGCCGTTTCATAGTCGGATGACATGCCCATCGACAGTTTTTCAACACCTGTTTCGCGGGCAAGTTTTTGCAATAATGCAAAATGCGGGCCTGCATTTTCATCAATCGGCGGAATGCACATCAAGCCTTCAATTTGCAGGCCGTGTTCTTCACGGCAGCGTTGGACAAAAGCCACTGTCTCCAGCGGGGAAATGCCGGCTTTTTGTGGCTCCAGTCCCGTATTGACCTGCACGTAAAGCTTTGGTGCGCGACCTTGTTTTTTAATTTCTTGCGCAATAGCGGCAGCAATCTTTTCGCGGTCGATGGTCTGGATAACATCAAAAAGAGCTACTGCTTCCGCAGTTTTATTTGATTGCAGCGGGCCGATAAGGTGCAATTCGATCCCCTGATATTCTTCACGCAAAGCCGGCCATTTGCCCTGGGCCTCCTGAACGCGGTTTTCGGCAAAAATACGCTGGCCGTTTTCAAGGGCAGGGCGGATACTGTCAGCGTCAAAAAACTTGGAAACAGCAATCAGTGAAACGGAGTTGGCTTCACGCTTTGCTTCGCGTGTAGCTAAATCAAGCGCATGACGAACAGAATTGAGTGCTTGCGTGATTTGGGAGGCGTGTGAGGACATTTTGCACCTTTCAGGTCATAAAACCGGATTTTTTCGATAGAAATGCGTGTTAATCGCGCCAAAAACTTGACGCTTATCTCAATCCGTGATGAAGCTCCGGCAACTAAGTTTGAGACTCTTTATTCATCCCCTTTGTAC
>JAEWHQ010000197.1 GCA_023387715.1 Pseudomonadota bacterium
AAGTTGGGGTTTATCGATGATTGGGCTATTACTGATACTTGTAGCAATCATCATACCCTGATAAAGAACCCTCACCTTCGGGCAAAGTAAATTTAAGCATATTCGAAAGAACAAATATGTTCTGCAACGGATTTGCAGCATTTTAAACAGATGAATCGGGTGGCCAAGCTGTGTAATTTAAGCAAAACAGCTCTGACTTTTTGTTGTCGGCTACCAAATACTGCATAACGGCCTTTTATCAAAAAGCCCGTCACGCAGCAGACTGCGCATGCACTGAAATGATTGAATCGTCCTGAAACTCAACGATCAGAAGTTGTTTAGTATGAAGTACACGCTGTTTAAAACAGCTTTCGCTACATTTGTCGTGACACTGCTATCAGTGCTTGTGACATGGTTAGTGGCCGTCATCATCGGTAATCCGATCAGCATCACTGCGCTGACATTAAGCGCCGTTTTGCCGATTGCGACGGCATTTCCTTCGCTTTACATTCTGTTTTCCAAGTTTCAGAAACTCGCAGACCAGCATCAATTATTGGAAGTGGCGCATGCCGAATTGCAGGCGCGTGCCAAAATTGACTATATGACCGGCCTGCTTAATCGGGAATCCTTGTTCGAGGCCATCAAAATTGCTCGCTCCCGCATTGAAACCGGCGCATTACTGATGCTGGATGCCGATCATTTCAAAGCAATTAATGACAATTTTGGCCATGCGACGGGTGACAGAGCGCTGAAACTGATTGCTTTTGCCATTGAAAATGTCACCCGCAAGGGAGATCTGGTTGGGCGCATCGGTGGGGAAGAATTTTGCGTATTCCTGCCCAATGCCAGCGGCGATACCGCGAAACGTGTGGCTGAGCGCATCCGGTCGGAAGTGGAAACCACACCATTTTACAATATTGATGGTACACAATATCCGCTTACCATCAGCATTGGCGCAACCACCGCACCCAAAAATGAAACCAATTCACAAATCATGAGCCGTGCGGATCGCGGGCTTTATACGGCCAAACAACGTGGCCGTAATTGTGTGATTTTTGTCAGCGAAACTAATCCAGAAACACAACTTGTCACTGAAATTCATCAAAAAAGCGCTTAAATTATGCCTCGCCGTTAAACAGAGGCACTTCTTCTTCGCGCCAACCAGTCGCAGAAAAGCCCATGCGCTGATAAAGTTGCAGCGCTTTCGGACTATCCAGTGAGCAGGTTTGTAATTTGATTTTCTGCGGTTCATGCAGCCATGCCGCACTCAATGCTTCATTGAGAAAGAAGCGGGACAGGCCTCGCCCGTGGAAATCGGCAATCAGCCCGAAATAAACCAGCTCGACATGGTCCGGCAGACCCTTTGTGCTAAGTTCACAAAAACCGGCCGGTGAGCCGTTCACGTAAAGCACATGGATTTCTGTGTCATCGCTGTGCACATATTCCGCTAGTTTTTCATCGCTTAAACTAGCTCTTGACCACCAATTATAATCTTTGCCCACTTGCGAATAGAGATAGCGGTAGAAATGCAATGGTATATCGCTTGCCCGCATCATCGCCAGTCTGACACCGGAGGGAACGGGGAGCGCATAATTCAGGCGCTCCGCCAATTCCAGAAAAGTGATACGGGTTAGTACAGTCTTTTTATCAGTATCAGGCATCAGCCTCGCCAGTCGCTACAGGTGTATCATCCCGCCCGCCCCATTCACTCCATGAACCGTCATAAAGACGCAGTTTTTCATGACCAAGGGAGGCCAGCGCAAAAATTAATGCTGCGGCCGTAACGCCGGAGCCGCAACTGGTTATCACAGGTTTACTGAGATCAATACCGGCTTTTTCGAAAAGGCGGCGCAACTCATCAAGAGGTTTCAGCTCGCCTTTTTCCGCAATTTCTGTCACCGGCACGTTACGCGCACCCGGCATATGGCCGGAACGCATACCAGCGCGCGGTTCAGCCTCTTTCGCGGTAAAGCGCCCTTTGCCGCGTGCGTCGGCAATCTGGCTTAGTTTTTTGCCGACAACTTCCAGCATCTCGTCGAAAGTGACAACAGAATTTGCATCAAACTGAGGTTTGAACAGTGAAGCTGCGACTTTGGTTTTCTCGGCTGTCACCGGAAGACCTGCCTTTTTCCAGCCGTCAAAGCCACCATCAAGCACAAAGACATTCTTTGCGCCCATAATGCGGAACATCCACCAGACACGCGGTGCAGAGAAATATCCAAGCCCGTCATAAACCACAATCGTATCATGTGGTGTAATGCCGACAGCGCCCATATGATGGGCAAAAAGCTGTGGTGAAGGCAGTGAATGCGGCAAGCCGGTTGAATGATCGGCGATCTCATCCTGATCGAAAAAGATTGCACCCGGAATATGCGCTTCCTCAAACTCGGCTTTGCCATTGCGCCCTGTAGCCGGCAAATACCAGGATGCATCGACAATTCTGACACCCGGTGTCTTCAGGTTTTCCAATAACCAGTCACGTGATACAACAAAACGGCTCTTCTGCGTCATTCTGATCTCCCATGGTCCACGACCGGTTTTAAAACCTCAAACCGCTGCTGCATCACCAAAGCGAATGCGGAACCGGCGGTTTTCTTTGCCTTTATTCTCGACCTTGCCAATATGCAGTTCGCCAATCTCACTTGTCATTGAAACGTGCGTACCGCCACAAGGTTGCGAATCCAGTGAAGCATTTTCTCCAATTTCTACCAGCCGGATATGGCCAGTGCCAACAGGCGGACGAACATTTTTAGATTTCACCAGCCCCGGATTGGCAAGCAGCTCCTCATCGGTGATCCAATTGATGCGGATCGGATGATTGCCATTAATAAGCTCCATCATCTTCTCGGTGACAAGCTCTTTTGTGTAAAGCGCATCAGGAGAAGCAAAATCCACACGGCTTTCATCTTCGCCAACAGCCGCACCGGTGATAGGAAACGGGCAAACAATGGAAAGAATATGGCAGGCTGTGTGCATACGCATCAATTTCAAACGACGTTGCCAGTCAATTTCCATTGCCACCTTGTCACCAACCGTTACGCTTGGCGCACCTTCTTCCGGCTGATGCACAATTTCCGACTTATCGGCACCGGTAACGGTGGTTGCAATAGGAATAAGCACCCCATCACCGCGCTTTAAAACACCGCTATCACCCGGCTGACCGCCTGATGTGGCATAAAACACGGTCTGATCCAGAATAATGCCACCTGTTTCAGTCACAGCGACAACTTCTGCTTCTGCCTGTGTGAGATAGGCATCATCCTGAAAAAGCTTCTTCGTGTTATAGGTCATGGTACACTTTCATATGGAACTGATATGTCTGTCTTTGTTTCCAACCATTGCGGAACCGGCAAATTTTTCTGTCGCAGAAAGGCCGGATTAAACAGTTTGGATTGATAACGGTTACCGTAATCACACAAGACGGTCACGATATGGTGGCCGGGTCCCATATCTTTGGCAAGCGCCATAGCACCGGCAATATTGATACCGCTGGAGCCGCCAAGGCATAAGCCTTCATACTGCACCAGATCATAGAGTATCTCCAATGCCTGATGGTCGCTGATGCGATAAGCCATATCCGGTGTGAACCCTTCCAGGTTACCGGTAATGCGCCCCTGCCCGATGCCCTCAGTGATGGAATCACCTTCCCCTTTCAACACCCCTTGTGTGTAATAGGAATATAGAGCCGCGCCATGCGGATCGGCCAGAGCCACTTTGATATTTTTATTCTTTGCTTTCAGCCCCATACCAATACCGGCCAAAGTGCCGCCTGAACCAACAGCACTGACAAAACCGTCAACCTTGCCATTTGTATCCGCCCAAATCTCTTCAGCCGTTGTTTCAATATGCGCCTGCCGGTTGATGGTATTGTCAAACTGATTTGCCCAAACAACACCAGCCGGCTCTGTTTGTGCTAATTGCTTGGCCACCCGCTCAGACATCCGCACATAATTATTCGGATTGGCATAAGGTGCGGCCGGTACTTCAATCAGTTCAGCGCCAAGCACGCGCAAAGCATCTTTCTTTTCAGACGATTGGGTTTCCGGAATAATGATAACGGTTCGATAGCCAAGCGCTTTGGCAACCATGGTAAGACCAATACCGGTATTACCGGCAGTTCCTTCCACGATCACACCGCCCGGGCGCAGGACACCGCGCTTCTCCGCATCTCTGATAATATAAAGCGCGGCGCGATCTTTCACCGATTGGCCGGGATTAAGAAACTCAGCCTTGCCCCATATTTCACAGCCCGTGACTTCAGACGCTTTTTTCAAGCGGATCAAAGGCGTATTGCCGATTGCATCAATCACCGACTGCATGGGATTTCCCTTCAGAATATAGCTTTAAACATAAGATTGAGAGGCCAAGCTAGGGGCAAGCCTAAAACAGTTCAAGCAAATTTGTTGCAGATTTAAAGGTGTTCAAGCAAGGTTTTACGGCTCCGCATAACAAAAAAGCCGCTATGTTTTTTACATAGCGGCTTTTGTTAGTTTTTCATTTTCAGCTCAGCTGATCAGGCAGCGCGACCACCACCATTTTGCGGGCGACGGCTACGGCGATATGGCTTTTTAGCAGGCTGACCGGACGGGCCACGATTGCTGTTGCGCTGCTCGCCGCGGCTTTCACCACGATTGTCGCTGCGACCATCATTTGTCCAGATAGCATCGCCGCGATCATCATGATTGCGTTCAGCGCGGAATTTCGGACGCGATGAACTACGGCTACCGGCTTTTTGACCAGAAGGCTTACCACGATTGCTGGCAGGACGATCAGCGATCTCCGGCTTATCAAGACGCGGACGCTCTGGCATCGGGCCTTTAGGTGCGGGTGCATCTTTGATCGGCAGCTTGTTGCGGATTACACGTTCCACGGCGCGCAGCTTCTGATTTTCTGTGCCCGGATCATAAAGGGTGATCGATGCACCATCAGCAC
>JAEWHQ010000350.1 GCA_023387715.1 Pseudomonadota bacterium
ATAATGGCGGCAATAAATGCCTCCACCTCTTCCCGTGTTGCTATTAGTGAAAATCTTCCGCACATGACGATGATGTTCCGTTTTTTGATATGCGGGTCAAGCGAATATATGATCTAACGGACAAAAGCGCATTACAAAAAGGGTTGATATAGTTTGTCGATCATCAGCAATATATTTTCCAAGCCACTCTTCAATGTCGCACCGATTGAAGGTGTGTCTGTCATTTGCCGTCGTGAGGACCGTTTTTTGCTGGTTAAACGCGGCAAAGAACCGAAAAAAGGCTGGCTTGCTTTTCCGGGCGGCAGTGTTGAACAAGGTGAAACTCCTGAACAGGCTGCACTACGTGAATTGCAAGAAGAAACAGCGCTTCATGCCAAAGGCCTCAAACATTTTATCACGGTTGATTTGGCACTGGATGCGGGCGCTTATGATCGCAGCTATTATCTGGCTATTTTTCGTGCGCATGAAATTTCAGGCAATGAAATGGCAGGCGATGATGCTGTGTCGCTGCATTGGCTGAGCGTGGAAGAAATGACCGGATTTCAGGTCACCCCAAGCACCTTGGAAGTCGCCCTTAAGGTTGTAAGGTCAGAAAATTCAACCCAAAGCTTATAATTTTGGCATTTCGCCTTGAACTTGCCGTGTTTCGGCATCAAATAATGTTCAGAAAAGGACAGCTCATGGTCAACCGACTAACAAGATGGGCCAATCCAAAATCGGGCAAAACAGCCAATTTCAGTATCACTGTCTGTTTTGCCGCATGTCTGGCTGCATCTCTTGCTACATGTCTTGTCACGAGCACAGCCTTTGCGGCACCTGCCAATGATTCAGGTGCCCAGGAAAAAATGCTGCGTATTGCCGAAGTGTTGGGCTCTTTGCATTTTTTGCGTAATTTATGTGGTGAAAAGTCTCAAATCTGGCGCGAACAGATGGATGAACTGATTGCCAAAGAGAACCCCGCCGAGAACGAACGTCTGCGCTTGATCTCAAATTTCAACCGTGGCTATCGCGGTTACAGCGATACATATACACGGTGCACGCCTTCGGCACTGGCTGCCATCGACAGCTATCTGAAAGAAGGTGCGGCACTCTCGAAAGAACTGGTGTCCCGATACGGGAATTAACTATCAATTAATTCATACGTGAATTGACGGATTTTTTTGATTCATATCGCGGGCAATGTGTTAGAAGAGCTAAAAAATGATGGTCGCAACATGTGCTTCGCACTTGTCTTCAGCACCGCAATTTTTCAGGGAAATGGCGTAAGCCGAGGTGATATCTATGCAGCATACTCCGACTGATCTTGATGAACTGATTGCAGAAGAAAAAAAGCTGGCTGCGATTGAATACCAAAATGAAGCCTGGGCTGATGGTATTTCGGAAGGCATCGAATCAGAAATTCTGGCTGAGGCTGCCTTTGCCACTGCATTGACCGAGCTGATCCGTGATGCGGGTGAAGATGCAGCTCTTACCCTGATCGAAAAAATGAAAGAGCAGATTATTGCCGGTGGCTTTTTGTCAAGGCGCCCGCTGCACTGATTTTATTTTTAAAAGTTCCAATAAAAAAGCCGGATCATTGATCCGGCTTTTTTCATATCTCACATCAGCGCTTTGGCAGTGCTTCCAAAAACTCAACCGCCTCACCCAGTGACGGATTGACGATTTCGCCTTCCCACATCACTTTGTGGCCACGCACAAATGTACCAACCGGCCAGCCGGTCACTTTCTTACCGTCATAAGGTGTCCAGCCAGCTTTTGAGCCAGCCTGTGCGTGCGTAATGGTTTCAACGCGCTTCATATCCACAATGGTCAGGTCAGCGTCATAACCAACCGCAATACGTCCCTTATTGGCCATGCCGAAAATGCGGTTCGGGCCAGCGCTCGACAGATCAACGAAGCGTTCCAGTGACAATTTACCGGCATTAACGTGATCAAGCATGATCGGAACCAAGGTCTGCACACCGGTCATGCCGGATGGGGACGCCGGATAAGGCTTGGCCTTTTCTTCTAATGTGTGCGGTGCATGGTCAGAACCCAGCACATCAACAATGCCCTGATCGATACCATGCCAGACACCATCACGGTGGCGGCGGTCACGCACCGGCGGGTTCATCTGAATGAGATTGCCAAGCGTTGCATAATCATCAGATGACAAGGTCAGATGATGTGGTGTTGCTTCACAGGTTGCCACATCTTTATGATCCTGCAAGAACAGAATTTCTTCCGCTGTTGAAATATGCAGCACGTGGATGCGCGCACCGGTTTCTTTGGCAATACGCACCAGACGTTGCGTGCAGGTCAAAGCTGCAATCTCATCACGCCAGACCGGATGGCTGGACGGATCACCCGCAACACGCAAATTTTCACGCTCTTTCAAGCGGTATTCATCTTCCGAATGAAATGCAGCGCGGCGGCGCGTGTTTTTAAGGATGGAGCGCACACCATCATCGTCATCCACCAACAGATCACCGGTTGAAGAACCCATGAACACTTTGATACCGGCAGCGCCCGGCAGACGTTCCAGTTCAGCCACATCCTTGGCATTTTCACGCGTGCCGCCAACCCAGAAAGCAAAATCACAATGCATGCGATGATGGCCGCGGCGCACTTTATCCGCCAATGTTTCAGGGGTTGTGGTCAGCGGATTAGTGTTCGGCATTTCAAAAACGGTGGTTACACCACCAAGGACTGCCGCTTTAGAACCGGTTTCCAAATCTTCTTTATGATCAAGACCCGGCTCGCGGAAATGCACCTGACTATCGGTCACGCCCGGCAAAATATGCAGGCCGGTGCAATCAATCACCTCTCCGGCAGAATGATGCTGCAACGCGCCAATCGCCGCGATGCGTCCGTTGACAATACCAATATCGCGCTGGCCAGTGCCATCGTGATTTACCAGCGTTGCATTTTTAAGGATGGTATCAAAGGTCTGTGCCATGTTTACACTCCGATCTTGCGGCTGTCGTCAATGCGGCTTACGTAAGACTTATGGCAAAGGCAAGGAAGAAGACATGACTCTCTCCGGAAAATCCGCAAATTTAGAAAATCGCGCTTTGGTGCTGGTGACAGGCGCAGAAGCAGAAAAATTTCTCCAGGCTGTTATCACCACAGATTTGGATAGTCTTGGAGCGGATGAGTTAAAACCCGGTGCATTGCTGACGCCACAGGGAAAAATCATGTTTGATTTTCTGGTGTCACGCGTTGAAAACGGCCTGCGATTGGATATGCCGGAAGAAATTTCTGAAAGCCTGATGAAGCGTTTGATGCTTTATCGTTTGCGCTCAAAAGCGGAAATTACACAAAGTTCTGAATCACTTATTGCTGTTTCTTGGCAAAATGATTCTGCTTCTTCACAAAGTGATTCAAGTAAACGTGATTTACGCTTTCCTGAGAGCCTGAATGTGCGTCGTATCTACGGTCAGCAATGTGATGAAAGTAATATTGAAGGCTGGACGCAATTGCGCATTGCCAATGGCATTGCCGAAGGCAGCAATGACTTTGCCTATAATGACCTCTTTCCGCATGATGCCAACTTCGATCAGATCGGCGGAGTATCCTTCACTAAAGGCTGCTTCATTGGTCAGGAAGTTGTCTCCCGTATGCAGCATCGCGGCACAGCACGCCGACGCGCAATGGTGGCGACTGCAATAAGCCCTTTGCCGGAAAAAGGCACTGCTTTGACTGTTGGTGCGCGTGAGATCGGCAATCTTGGTGAAACATGCGGCAATCAAGCCATCGCCTTTGTACGTATTGACCGTGTGCAGGACGCATTGGACAGCCAAACACCGATCATGACGGGTGAAGTGGAAGTAAGTCTTACCATTCCGCCAACTGCAAAATACACGATGCCGATTAAAGATCAGGAATAATCCGTCATGGCGGCAGCAGATCAAAGTGCCGGTCAGGTTCGTGCATGGCAGCGTATGTTGTCAGGGCGCAGGCTTGACCTGCTCGACCCCTCACCTTTTGATGTTGAGATTGAAGACATTGCCCATGGCCTTGCCCGTGTCGCACGCTGGAACGGCCAGACTGTTGGTGAACATGCCTATTCTGTAGCGCAGCATTCGCTTTTGGTTGAGCAGATTTTCAATCATATCAAACCTGATGCCCATATTGACTGGCAATTGCTCGCTCTTTTGCATGATGCGCCTGAATATGTCATCGGCGATATGATCTCACCTTTTAAAGCGGTGATGGGCGGCGACTATCAGCAGATTGAAAATCGTCTGGAAGCCGCCATTCATTTGCGCTTTTCACTGCCTGCAAAAATAACTGTGACACTTAAAAAGCTCATCAAACAGGCTGATCGTATTGCGGCTTTTTATGAAGCGGTGCAGCTTGCAGGTTTCACCGAAGCAGAGGCTGTGCGTTATTTTGGCCGTCCGCGCGGCATCAGTCCTGAAATGATCCGGCTTAAGCCACAGCCGACAGGTCAGGTGCAGCAAGCATTTCTTGCCCGTTTTGCCAACCTTGAAAGCAAGCGGAAAATTTAAATGGCGGAAATCATTGTCACCCCGCAATCAAAGCTTGCTGAAGCAATTGTGCAATATGCTCCGCAAAAAATCATCACTTTGGTAAGCCCTGATGCGCAGGTATCTTTGCCGGTCACATTAAGTGCCGATGATTATCTGCGTTTAAATTTCAATGATATTACCGAACCACGCGATGGATTTATAGCGCCGGAAGTTGAACATATTCATGCCATTTTGAACTTTGCTGCCAGTTGGAATGGTGAAAAACCGCTGCTTATTCATTGCTTTGCCGGTATTTCACGCTCAACGGCTGCTGCTTACATTCTGGCTTGTGCCTTAAACCCAACACTAAACGAACATGAGATGGCATTGGTTTTGCGGCAATTAGCGCCTTCAGCCACGCCCAATATTCGGCTTGTTACATTGGCGGATGAAATCTTAGGCCGCAAGGGTGCGATGCAACAGGCCATTCAAAATATTGGCCGCGGTGCAGATGCCTTTGAAGGCTCTGTTTTTAAGCTGGCTCTGTGACGTTTAAAAGTCGGTTCAAAGCATTTAAAAAACCGGCGCGCGCTTCTGGCGGCACTTGTGCTCGTGGCTCCCATACATGTCGCATCAGAAAAAAGCCGGTTAATTTATAAGCGCTTTGTATGTCGTCCAGACAAGATGGTCTGATTTGATTACTCACGACAAATTCCGGCAGGCTTAGCAATTTATCCGCCCAAGGCGCGCCGCCTTCACGCGACACTGCCCTGCCCGATTTAGGTGAAACATAAATCAGATCATCAACCGCACCGGTCGCAGCACAATTGCGGAAATCCAGACCAAAGCCAAGTTCTTCCAACAGCATCAGCTCAAAGCGCAACAATAATTCGCCGGAGGCAAAGGCATCGTCAAAATGATTGATGATAAGCGCCAGCGTCTCATAAAGCCCTGTATGAGCATCACGCTCCGGCAATAATCGTAAATGGCAACCTGCAAGCTGAATGCCATAAAGCGCAATCGGGCTTTCAATCAGCCGTGCCGCAGCAAAGCCCAACGGCTCGATCTGGAACGCGCCCATATGTTCATCAAGGCGCGCCCACCAATGGATCGAAACGTGATTGCCCGGTTGCAACAAAGGCTGCATCCGGCGCGAACGCCCGCCACGAACAAGCCCGAGATGGCGTCCGTGATGACGGGTCATGACCTCCAGAATAACACTGGTTTCGCCATGTTTCCGTGTGCCAAGGACAATGCCTTCATCACGCCATTCCATCTGAATTCAAACCTTATAATGTCAGGTTTATGAATTAGGGAAAGTCAGACCCATTTCGCGGTAGCGTTCCGGATCATTGCCCCAGTTTTCACGCACCTTCACAAACAAGAAGAGATGCACCGGCTGTTCCAGAATGTCCGCAATTTCTTTACGTGCCGACTGGCCGATAGCTTTGATTGTCTCGCCTTTATGACCAAGAACAATCTTCTTCTGACTGTCGCGCTCAACATAGATCACCTGTTCAATGCGAACAGAGCCGTCTTTGCGTTCTTCCCAGCGCTCGGTTTCGATGGTTGACGAATATGGCAGTTCTTCATGCAGGCGCAGATAAAGCTTTTCACGGGTGATTTCTGCTGCCAGCTGACGCATCGGCATGTCAGAAATCTGATCTTCCGGATAATACCAAGGGCCATTCGGCACAGCATCGGCCAGATATTTGGCCAGATCTTTACAGCCCGAACCATTCAGTGCCGAGATCATGAATGTGCGATCAAAATTGGCTTTTTCATTGGCAGCGGCTGTCAGCTTCAGCAATGCTGGCGGATCAACACGGTCAACCTTGTTCAGCACCAGAATTTTCTTCTGGCGCACATTTTCAAAGCTTTCCAGCAGCGCTACAGCGCTATCATTCATGCCGCCCTGTGCATCAATGATCACCAGAATAATATCAGCATCTTTAGCACCGCCCCAGGCGGTGGTCACCATCGCACGATCAAGACGACGCTTCGGACGGAAAATACCCGGCGTATCGATCAGCACAACCTGACTGTCACCTTCAATGAAAATCCCACGCACCAGCGCGCGTGTTGTTTGGACTTTATGGGTGACGATTGAAACTTTTGTACCGACAAGCTGATTAACCAGTGTCGATTTACCGGCATTTGGCGCACCAATCAGTGCAACAAAGCCTGAGCGTGTAGTGTAATTTTCTGTTCCAGCAGTTTCGATCTCAGCCGGCGCAGTTGTCTTATTATTTTCCATTTTCTGCCCTTCCGGCACGCCCGGACTTTAAAATCCGGCCTCTTATTCTTCCAATACAAAAGCAGCTGTGACGCGTCACACGCATCGCAACTGCTTCATTATAACCTGATTATCTGCATATTTCATCATTAATGCAGATTTCAATCCTGTTTCCATACGCCTTCGCGTAAAAGCACTTTTTCAGCGGCAACTTGCTGCGCCAATCGCTTGGAACGGCCATCACCACGTTCTGACGGGAAGCCTGCAATGGTGACTTCCACCGTAAATTGCGGATCATGATCAGGGCCGCTGCGGCCGATCACTTCATAAACCGGATGCAGGTTGCCCTGCTGATGCGCCCATTCCTGCAATTCGGTTTTCGCATCACGACGCGCCGCACCGGTTTGCTGTGAACGGGTTTTCCAATAACGGTCAATAAACCCACGCGCTGCATCCAGACCACCATCCAGATAGATGGTGGCAATCAGTGCTTCAATCACATCGGCGCGCACATTGGCAAGCCGCTTGTCTTTCACCGTTTTAATATCGGCACCGGTGCGGATAATATTGCCAAGCGCCAATTCATCGGCAATAGCAGCACAGGTTTCGGCATTCACCAGCGCATTCAGACGCACCGACAATTCGCCTTCAGCAGCATCGGGAAACGCATTATAGAGCATTTCTGAAATGCAAAGCCCGAGGACGCGGTCGCCTAAAAACTCCAGCCGCTCATAGCTTTCGCCCGCCTGCACCTGCACGCTGGAATGGGTTAAAGCCTTTTCCAATCGTTCAAGATTAGCGAATTTATGGCCTGTGCGCTCTTCAAGGAGCGCAAGGTTTTGTGCATCTAACGGCATGATATGCTCAACAATTATGGCGCTGTAACTTCTGTATCCGGCTTACCGTTCACCGAGGTCAGCAAACGGCTACCACGCAATTCGGATGGCCACTTCCAGATTTCCAGCGGGCTTGCCTTACCGGCAATCG
>JAEWHQ010000371.1 GCA_023387715.1 Pseudomonadota bacterium
GCAGAAGATGATTGAGCGTGTGTCAGTGACACGATAGGCGCGGTTGAGCGCAATGCGCAAAGCTTCCACACCATTGGAGGCAAAGTAAGCGGCGGCAATCACACTGAGGGTGAGAAGTCCGCTGCGCTGTACGGTCAGAACGTTTTTCACTTCATTGGCAATCGGTCCCGCGATAGCGGATGGCCAGATATCAAAAACGATATGCATGGCGGTATCGGCAAAAGCCTGAGCGCCTAAAAATGAAGCCAGAGTTGTGGCAAAGATCAAAAACGGAAATAGTGCCATCAGGCCGGATAATGCAATATGACTGGCAAAAGCCCAGCCATCATCCGAGTTGAAATGACCGACAGCATCAAAAATAACTTTGGTGAGGAAAGTTTTTACTTTTCGCATAGCGCCAAATTTATCCTTAAGGTTCGGCATCGTTATTGCATAAATCTTAAGCGCAGGTCTGGCATGACTATTGTAAGAAAGAAAGTCCTAATCGAATCGTTTAATCACTTTGCTGATAGTTTCGCCAAGCTTTGGCAAATGAGGGATAAGAAATTTTGATGCCGTCCATGCCGCAAAAAACAATTATCATCACCGGATGTTCATCTGGGATCGGCGCTTATGCAGCACGCCAGTTGAAGGCGCGCGGCTGGCGGGTGTTTGCCACTGCCCGTAACAGCCATGACATTGAAGCGCTGGAAAAGGATGGACTGGAAGCTTTTTATCTGGATTACAGGGATGAAGCTTCAATCGAAGCGCTGGTGAAGGTGGTCTTGGAGAAAACCGGCGGCACATTAGATGCGCTTTATAATAATGGCGCTTATGCTTTGCCTGGTGCTGTTGAAGATTTGCCGCTTGATGCTTTGCGGGAATTGTTTGAGGCCAACTTTTTCGGCTGGCATAGTTTGACGCGTAAAATTGTGCCGGTGATGCGCCGTCAGGGACATGGACGTATTGTGCATTGCTCATCAATTTTGGGCCGTGTGCCGATGAAATGGCGCGGTGCTTATGTTGCGTCCAAATATGCACTGGAAGGTTTGATGCTGGTGCAGCGGATGGAGTTGCAGGGCACCGGCATTGAGGTGTCACTGATTGAGCCGGGGCCGATTGCCACGCAATTTACCTATAATGCGGCAAAACAGGCAGAAAAACATATTGATATGGCGGCATCAGTTCATCATGATCTGTATTTGCGCCAGATGCAGAAATTGAAATCCGGTGGCACACAATCAAAAGACAAGCTTAGTCCCGAAGCTGTTTTTGATGTATTGCTGCATGCATTGGATGCAGCTAAGCCACGGCCACATTATCTGGTGACACGCCCGGCGAAGCTCGGCGTTATCGCACAGCGTTTTTTACCGATGCGCTGGTTTTATAAAATGCTGTCGGGCCAGTCTTAGACGTCTTGCAGTGACAAACAAAATGGGTGGATGATGGATAGTCTGTTAAGATATGGCGCGATGATTGCGATGGCTGCGGTTGCCTTCGTATTGTTTTTAGGTCTGCGCAATTTGATGCGGGGCGGTGACGGCAACTATTCTAACAAGATGATGCAATTGCGTATTTTCTTGCAGTTTGTCGCGCTAGTGCTGATTGTTGCAACAATTTACTTCAGCCGTCAGGCAGGTTAATCCATGGTCAAACTCAATAAAATTTATACACGTACCGGTGATGATGGCACAACAGGGCTGACCACTGGCGCGCGCCGCAAGAAAAGCGATTTGCGCGTCGAAGCCTATGGCACAGTGGACGAGACCAATGCCTGTGTCGGCATGGCGCGTTTGCATCTGGCAGCCTATCCGGAAATCGATGCCATGCTATCGCGCATTCAAAATGATTTGTTTGATTTAGGTGCAGACCTTTCTGCGCCCGATGATGGCACAGTGCTGGCTTATGAGCCTTTGCGCATTGTGGCCTCTCAGGTGGAGCGTGTGGAGGCAGATATTGATGCGCTGAATGCGCATCTCTCACCGCTTCGTTCTTTCATCCTGCCGGGCGGGTCAGCGGCGTCTGCCATGCTGCATCTGGCGCGCACTGTCTCGCGACGTGCCGAGCGTTTGATGGTTGCTTTAAGTGATGTTGACGGTGAAGTCGTCTCCCGTGAGGCGCTGCAATATATCAATCGTTTGTCGGATTTTTTCTTTGTCGCATCGCGTGCGGTGAATGAAAATGGCGCGCTTGATGTTTTGTGGGTGCCCGGCCAAAACCGTTAAGTGAAGCTAAAAACGCTGATGAAAATCGGCGTGAGCAAAGAACCGTTATCTTTAATGCCGCTTTCGGCGTTATCTGATTGACGGATAGCAGAAGCGTCTTTACGTTTCTGTCAAATTTATCGCCAACCTCATCAATTGTGTGAACAGGCTTCTGATGGTGGTGAAATCGGATGAAGATGCCAACAGGATGTTTATGCGAAGTGACAATTATCATTTTGCAGCATGGATGAAATGAAAGGTAATGTGGATGAAAGTCCTCGTCGCAGTCAAACGTGTCGTCGATTACAACGTAAATATCCGTGTGAAGCCAGACGGAACCGGCGTTGAACTGAACAATGTAAAAATGTCGATGAATCCGTTTGATGAGATTGCGGTTGAAGAAGCAATCCGTTTGAAAGAAGCTGGCAAAGTTTCTGAAATCGTCGTTGTTTCAATCGGACCGGCTCAGGCACAAGAAACATTGCGCACCGCTTTGGCGATGGGCGCAGACCGTGCCATTCTGGTTAAAACCGATGATCAGGTTGAGCCTTTGGGTGTTGCCAAAGTGCTTAAAGGTGTCGTTGAAGCCGAACAGCCGCAAATGGTGTTTTTGGGCAAACAGGCCATTGATGATGACAGCAATCAGACCGGCCAGATGCTGGCAGCGCTTCTCAACTGGGCGCAGGCTACATTTGCTTCCAAGCTTGAGCTGGGTGCAGATCAGGCAACTGTTATCCGTGAAGTTGATGGCGGCTTGCAGACCATCAATGTTAAACTCCCTGCAATCGTCACTGTTGATCTGCGCTTGAATGAACCGCGTTATGCGTCCTTGCCGAATATTATGAAGGCGAAGAAAAAGCCGCTGGATGAGAAATCACCGGCTGATTTTGGTGCCGACATTGCCCCGCGCCTGAAGGTTTTGAAAACAGAAGAACCAGGCGGCCGCAAGGCTGGCGTCAAAGTGGCTTCCGTTGCCGAGCTGGTTGAAAAGCTCAAAAACGAAGCCGGCGTTTTGTAAGTTAAGGATCAAGGATTTATACTGATGGCTATTCTTCTGTTTGCTGAACATGATAATGCAACCTTGTCCGATCAGACTGCAAAAGCATTGAGCGCCGCGCAGGCGATAGGTGGCGATGTGGACATTCTGGTTGCCGGTCAAAATGCGCAAGGCGTTGCGGATCAGGCGGCAAAACTTCAAGGTGTGCGTAAGGTTCTGTTGGCGCAGTCCGATGCGTTGGAAAACCGTCTGGCAGAGCCGGTGGCAGCGCTGATCGTTTCGCTTAGCGATGGTTATGATACGGTGATTGCTCCTGCGACCACGAATGCTAAAAACATCTTGCCGCGCGTTGCAGCTCTTCTGGATGTGGCGCAGATTTCTGAAATCATGGAAGTGGTTTCGGCTGATACTTTCAAGCGTCCGATCTATGCCGGTAATGCGATCCAGACCGTTCAGTCAACCGATGCTAAAAAGGTCATCACTGTGCGTACGGCTTCTTTCTCTGGCGTAGGTGCCGGCGGCTCAGCCAGCATTGAAACAATTGCAGCGGCAGCTGATCCGGCTCTGTCTTCTTATGTTGGCGCAGATCTGTCGGGTGGTGAACGCCCTGAACTGACCTCTGCCAAGATCATTGTGTCCGGTGGTCGCGCACTGGGTTCGGAAGATAAGTTCAACGAAGTGATCCTGCCATTGGCAGATAAGCTTGGTGCAGCTGTTGGCGCATCGCGTGCAGCCGTGGATGCGGGCTATGCACCCAATGACTGGCAGGTTGGCCAGACCGGTAAAGTGGTCGCGCCTGAACTTTATATTGCTGCCGGTATTTCCGGTGCCATTCAGCATCTGGCGGGTATGAAGGATTCTAAAGTCATTGTTGCGATCAACAAAGACGAAGAAGCGCCGATTTTTCAGGTGGCTGATTATGGTCTGGTGGGCGATCTCTTTACGATCCTGCCGGAACTGGAAAAGGCGCTTTAATTTTTTGTCAGAACCAGCTTGGTTCTGACAAATTTTATCAACGGCTTTAGCCCTGACTGAGTGACAGCAGGGCGCTTATTTGGAGGATGTTACGGTGGCGATTAAGACAGTGGGAATTATCGGTGCCGGACAAATGGGCGGCGGAATTGCGCATGTTTGTGCGCTCGCCGGATATACTGTGCTGCTGCATGATGCAGATGCCGAGCGTCTGGAAAAAGGTATTGCCACCATCAATGGCAATATGGCGCGTCAGGTGGCTTCCGGTAAGCTGGAAGATACGCAGCGTAGTGAAGCGATGAAAAAAATCGTGCCTGCCAAAGCCATGGAAGATCTGGCTGGCGTTGATCTGGCGATTGAAGCGGCCACTGAAGACGAAGATATTAAGCGTAAAATCTTTGCTTCTCTTTGCCCGATCCTTAATCCTGAAGCGATTTTAGCAACCAATACCTCATCGATCTCCATCACCCGACTGGCAGCAACCACTGACCGGCCAGAGCGTTTTATGGGTATTCATTTTATGAATCCTGTGCCGCTGATGAAACTGGTTGAATTGGTGCGCGGTATTGCAACGGAAGAAGTAACCTTCAAGGAAGCGCAGGCTTTCGTACAGTCACTGGATAAAACCATCACTGTTGCGGAAGATTTTCCGGCCTTTATCGTCAATCGTATCCTGCTGCCGATGATCAATGAGGCGATTTATACGCTTTATGAAGGTGTTGGTTCGGTGGATTCCATTGATACCGCCATGCGTCTTGGTGCCAATCATCCTATGGGGCCTTTGCAACTGGCAGATTTTATCGGTCTTGATACATGTCTGTCGATTATGCAGGTACTTTATGACGGGTTGTCAGACAGCAAATATCGCCCGTGCCCGCTGCTGGTTAAATATGTTGAAGCTGGTTGGTTGGGACGCAAAGCCGGTCGCGGTTTCTATGATTATCGCGGTGATGAGCCGGTGCCGACACGTTAAGTCAGGCTCTAATATTATAAGTTTTAATGGCGCTGGTGCTTACGCATCCGGCGCCATTTTTTATTTTCTTATTGTGGATAACAATCGATGAAACTCAGTTTAAGATTTCATTAACCGTCACTGTTCAGTGTGTATTCATCTTTAAATGCTAAATATTTGATTAATGAAGGCGTTAAAAATTAACCCATCATTGCCTATTATCGGTTGTAAATGATTGATTATATTAAGGATGAAGACGATGAGCATTATTGTTCACTTGCGCGAAAGCGTAAACGTCATTCGTGAATTCGTGGTGCCGAGCTATCGTCCGGAACGTCATTATATGCGTGGTCCGGGACCTGCTTGCGCCGCGCGTTTTGCACGATGAG